>NZ_JBSHAO010000006.1:0-251920 GCF_053611545.1 Streptomyces sp. NPDC054796
TGGGGCACCCCCCTCGCCGCCCCACCCACCACCCCGGGCACCGTCACCTGCCCCCTGCGCTTCCCCGGCCAATACCACGACCCCGAAACCGGCCTCCACTACAACCACTTCCGCTACTACGACCCCGAAACCGCCCGCTACCTCACCCCCGACCCCCTCGGCCTCAACCCCGCCCCCAACCACCACACCTACGCCCACAACCCGTACTACGAGATCGACCCCCTCGGCCTCGAAAGCTGTTCCCCGCTGAAGTCCCTGCACCCGGACAGCTCGCTCGACAAGAGTTCGCTGGACTTCTGGCATAAGCAGGACACCGAGGACATCCTGTTCTCCCTGCGGCCCGGCGCGGACGAGTCGCTGAAGGTGAAGCCGGATGGGACCATCATGAACGGCAACACGAGGATCGCCGTGCTGCGCTCACGCGGCTGTGACGTCGACTCCCTCCCGCGCGATCCCTACGGCGGCAAACCGATGAGCGACGAGGACTTCTGGGACATGGAGCAATGAACATTCGGCAGCAGGTCGAGGCGGTACTGACGTCGGAGAAGCGGGAGGTGTTCCTGCGCACCCTCGGGCACCGGCTCGGGATCTCGGCCCGGGAGATCTTCGCCCGCGACGAGGACGAGTCCGGCGGGCTGCTCCAGGCCCGCGCCTGCAACGAGATGATGATCGCCATCTGGTCGCAGCTCGCGGTGGCCCGCGAGGTGGGCGCTGCGGGATATCCCGACGCCGAGTTCCTGCCCGTCCTCCTGTCCAAGGCCGACATGGGCGAGGCGCGAGGGTATCTGCGGAGTGCGTTGGAGAGCGCACTGGACGCCACCACCTGACCACAGCCACAGCCACAGCCACAACCACGGCCACCGCCGCAGCGGAGGCACGCAGAGGCCCCGACGCCCGGGGAATCCGCCCAGTGCCGTCGGGGCCTCACGCGCGGCGTACCGCGTCGGATCTACGTGCGGTACGTGCTACTTGATGGCCTTGATCAGCTCACCGTCGGGAGTGTCACCGCTCAGCTCCCAGAGGAAGGAGCCGCCCAGCTTGTTCTGCGTGACCCAGTCGCTCTTGATGCCGATGGTCTCCGGGGTGTCGTAGCTCCACCACTCGTCACCGCAGTGTGCGTACGCGGTGTCACCGACCTTGCCGGTGGCCGGGCAGCGGTCCTTGAGCACCTCGTAGTCCTCGATGCCCTGCTCGTACGTGCCGGGCGCCGGGCCCGTCGCCTTGCCGCCGGGCTCCGACTGCGTCACACCGGTCCAGCCGCGGCCGTAGAAGCCGAACCCGAGAAGCAGCTTGTCGAGGGGGACACCCATCAGCGCCAGCTTGGCGATGGCCGTCGAACCGTCGAACGCCTCCTTGGGTATCCCCTCGTACTCGCGGAGCGGCGAGTGCGGGGCTGTGGGGCCCTGCGCCTCGAAGGCACCGAAGTAGTCGTACGTCATCGGCAGGTACCAGTCGACGTACTCCGAGGCGGCCTTGTAGTCCGTGGCCTCCATCTTCCCGTCCTTGGAGCCGTCACCGGTGACCGCCGCGGTCACCAGCTTGTCCTCGAACTTGGCGCGCAGTGCCTTCATCAGGTTCGCGAAGGCGTCCTTGCCGCTGTCGTCGCAGCTCAGGCCGCAGGCGTTGGGGTACTCCCAGTCGATGTCGATGCCGTCGAAGAGACCGGCCCAGCGGGAGTCGTTGAGGAGGCCGGCGCAGGAGTCGGCGAACGCCTCCGGGTTCTTGGCCGCCTCAGTGAAGCCCTTGGACCACGACCAGCCGCCGAAGGACCACAGCACCTTCAGATCGGGGTGCTTCTCCTTGAGCTTGAGGAGCTGGTTGAAGTTGCCGCGCAGCGGCTGGTCCCAGGTGTCGGCCTTGCCGTCGACGCTCTGTTCGGCGGTGTACGTCTTCTCGTAGTCGGCGTAGGAGTCGCCCACCGCGCACTTGCCGTCCTTGACGTTGCCGAAGGCGTAGTTGATGTGGGTGAGCTTGTCAGCCGAGCCCGAGGTCTCGATGTCCTTGACGTGGTAATTGCGCTGGTAGGCACTCCAGTTGGTGAAGTATCCGACGGTCTTCTTCCCGTCCGCCGGGGTGTCCGCCGCCGCTGTCGTCGACTGGCGGTCGCTGGTCGACCCGTTGGCCGTGAGGAGCGTCGTGATCAGGGCTGCCACGCACAGCACGCCCAGGAAGGTGATGAGTCCGCCGCGCGGAACGCGGGGGCGTCCTGTGCTGGCGGCGGAGAAGAGTTGTCTGTCCGATCGGAGCATGGCCACCTCGTGTGTGGGGTGAGGAGGTAGGGGGACGTGGGGAAGCGCGGACGTCCTGCCCCCGCGGACGTTCGCCACCCGGGGAGAGCGACGGACCGGTTCGGCCCGCCAGTGGTGCCACCCCGTCCCCGTCCCCGTACGTGTAACGCACACCACTACGGTCGCGGTAGGCGACCGGTTCACCTCCGCCCGTGTTGGCTCCTGCCCGCTCGTGTTCGCCCGCGTGGGGTGGGCCGTCGCCTGCCTCCCCCGGCTCCCTCAGCCCCCACCTCGCCAGCCCCGCCCGTCAGTTGGAGACCGGTGTGTTGGCGCGGAGCAGCGCGGCGCCGAGGGGAGTGAGGGTGTGCAGGACGGATGCGCCGTGCCGGTGGCTGGTGATCAGGCCCGTGTTCCGCAGCGCTGTGGTGTGCTGGCTCGCGGAGGAGGCGGAGACGCCGATGGCGCGGGCGAGTTCGCCGGTGGTGGCGCCGGAGGCGACGGCACGCAGGACACCGGCGCGGGTGCGGCCGAGCAGCGTCGTCAGGGGCGCGCCGTGGTCCAGGTGCTCGGGCAGCGCGCCGCGCTGGGGCTCGTGGCTGAGGGGGTAGATCAGGACGGGGTCCAGGGTGGTGTCGCCGAAGGTCACGGGGGTGGCCCAGCAGAAGTAGGACGGGACCAGCAGCAGGCCGCGGCCGTTCAGATACAGGTCGCGGTCCCTGGGATAGGCGGTGTGCAGTACGGGGCGCTCCCATCGCACCCCGGGGACCAGGTTCTGGAGGAGGCCCTCGATGCCGTGCCCGAGCACGGCGCGGGCGCGCGCCGTGCGTTCGGCTTCGACGCGTGCCTGGACGTGCTCGCTCCACGGTGCGACGGCCGTCTCGTAGTACGCCCTCATCGCCTGCACCAGTTCCTTCCGCAGCCCCGGCTCGGCCAGGCGCGGCGCCCAGGCGGGGGCACCGCTGGTGCGGGCGAGGAGGCCCACCTCGTCCAGTACCCTGCGGCGCGGGGTGGCCAGGACGGCTTCCAGGCCCGCGTCGAGTCCGTGTGCGCCCTCGGGCGGGGTGAGGAAGTCGGGGAAGTAGACGGCGCGCGGGACCAGAGGTAACAGCACCGTGCTCAGGGTGCGGGCGAGGCGAGCTTCGTGCACCCGCGTACGGGCGGAGCGGTACCAGTCCGCGAAGGCCCAGCGGCCGCGGCGGGACTGGAAGCGGTGCAGGCTCGTGCAGGTCTCCCACAGCGGGTCGGGCCCGGCCGCGATGCGGGTCCTGGCCAGGTCGGCATCGGTGAAGTGGATACGGAGCATGCGGATCCCCCTGGTGTCCCGGGCTTTTCGGGCAGCGCGAAAAACCCTGGCTGGCCATGATCGCGTCAGCGGTGCTCCGTGAGCACCGCGGAAGGGGGCCGCGAATGGTGAAGTGCGACGACCGGCACTGCCCGCACCGTTTGGTCAAGACGGCAACGGGCCTCGCACAGTCCTCACACAGCACACAAGCTTATCGGCATGACCATGACCTTGCTCCCTCTCCGAACCTCCGACACCTTTCTGAACCTCTCCGGACCTCTCTGAACCTCCCCGGGCCTCCCCGGGCCTCCCCGTGCCGCCCCGGCTGGCGCGTGGCCGTCGCGGTGAGGTGCCCGCCCTGGGACGGGGCGGGCACCTCATCCACTGGTGAACGCGACCGAGACGGCCGCGAGAACGCCGAGAAGCCGGCGCGGTGAACGACGTCGCATGAACCACTCCTGACGAGAATGTGGGTGCCTGACCCGACAAGACTCGTGCGACGTCGCGCGGGCGCCATCGGCGAAATCACCAGCCGCACCGGCCCCCAGCCGCACCGGCCCTGTTCAGCCGGAGTGCCGGCCGGACCCCCACTGCTTGCGCGTGAACGCGGCCGGTCCGGTCACCAGCGTGTCGGGGGGAACGTCCTTCGTGACGACGGCCCCCGCGCCGACCACGGCACCGCGTCCGATCGTGACACCGGGGAGCACCGTGACCGCCGCGCCGAGCCACGCACCGGCCCCGACCGTGATGGGCGCCAGGGTGATGAATTCGCTTCGCTCGGACGCCATGAGGGGGTGGTCGGAGGAGATGAGGCTGGTCTTCGGGCCGATCAGGACTCCGTCGCCCAGGCGGATGCCGCCCTGGTCCATGAAGGTGCAGCCCTGGTTGACGAAGACGTGCTCGCCGAAGTCGATGCCGAGCCCGTGGTGTGTGTAGAAGGGCGGGTAGACGGTGACGGAGTCGGGGACCGGCTTGCCGACGATCTCGGACAGCAGGGCCGCGCGGGCGGCCTTGTCGTCGAAGGGCAGGACGTTGAGCCGTGACGTGAGCGTGTTCACGTGCTCGATCCGCTCGGCCACCCGCGCGAACTCGGGGGTGCGGACATAGAGACGGTCTTGATCGGGTGTGTCAGGCGTGTCAGGCATGGGGGTTCCTCGCGATGGGGCGCTCGGGCCGCGGCGGCCGCTGGACGGCACCCGTCGAACACGACGGGTGGCCAACCGGAAGTTGACCGGACTCATGAAAGCGACCGCACCACACTGGAATCAAACAACGGTCACGACCGCCACGATCAACGTCTGGTTGTCCGCATAGGATGAGCCGCATGGATGTCATGGCCGTGCGCACCTTTGTCGCCGTCGTGGACACGGGACAGTTCCAGGAGGCGGCTGCCGGTCTGTCGATCACGCCGCAGGCCGTGTCCAAGCGCGTCGCCGCGCTGGAGAGGGAGCTCGGTGTCCAGCTCTTCACCCGTGACGCGCGCGGCGCGCGGCTCACCATCGACGGGCAGGCGTTCCTGCCCCACGCCCGCACCCTCCTCCACTCCGCCGAGCGCGCCCTCGCGTCCGTGCGGCCGGGCCATCGGGCACTGCGCGTCGACGTGATCGGCCGCCAGCTCTCCCTGGCGGGGCTGCTGCGCGGCTTCCATCGCGCCCACCCCGAGATCGAGCTGGACGTGGTGACGCTGTACGACTCCGACACGGCCGTCGCCGCCGTCCGGGACGGGACGATCGACGCGACGTTCCGCGCCGTGACCATGCCGGGCAGACGGCTCCCCGACGGTGTGACGGCCACCCCCGTCTTCGACGAACCGCTGCACCTGTTCACCGGACCACGGCACGAGTTCGCGAACGCCTCCGCGCTCACTCCCGCCCAGCTCGCCGGGCAACGGATCTGGATGCCGGGCAACCTGCCCGGCACCGAGTGGGCGGCCTACTACGACGAACTCGCCGCCGCCTTCGGCCTCGTCATCGACCCGGTCGGCCCGGACTTCGGCATCGAGCCCCTGCTCGACACCATCGCCAACTCCACGACGCTGGCCACCTTCGTCAGCGAACAGACACCCCTGGTGTGGCCCGTCGGCCACGACCTGCGGCGCATCCCCCTCAGTGACCCGACCCCGCTCTACCCCCACTCACTGATCTGGCGCACCCACAACCCGCACCCCTCCCTGACCGCCCTGCGCCGCCACCTCACCGCCGCGTATCCGGGCCGCCCCGGCAGCGGCACCTGGGTACCGGAGTGGACCCTGTCCGAGTAGGGGCCGCTCAGCGCGCGGCGCTGCCGGTTCCTGCCGGACCCCCGGTTCCTGCCGGGCCCCCGGTTCCAGCCGGACTCCCGGCTTCCGTCAGGCCCCCGGCTCCTGGCGGGCGCGCTCCTGGTGGCGGCGGGCCTTCAAGCGGTTGCCGCAGGTCTTCATCGAGCACCAGCGGGCGGTGTTGGCGCGGCTGCGGTCCAGGAGGAAGAGGCGGCACTCGTCGTTGCCGCAGGGGCGCAGCCGGCCGGGCCTGCGTTCCTGGACGTCGTACCAGGCGAGTACCAGCTCCACCGCGAGCATCCGCTCGGGCGGCCCGCACAGCCGCCACCGCAGTTCCGACGCGGCGGCCTCGGGGACCCGGTGGGCGCCGGTGAGGATCCGCTGGAGATCCGCCTCGGGGACGGGGCCGTGCGTGGCGGTTTGCAGCGCGCCCCTGGCCGTCCGCAGCCAGTCGAGCGCCGGTGCGTCGTCCGCGCCGCCGTGCTTCCGTGCCCACCGCCGCAGCGCGGCGTCGTCGGCCCACAGGTCCTGCGGCCGGCCGTCCACCACCGGGGTGCTGTTCAGTGCTTCGAGCAGCGCCTGCTCGTCGATCACGTCCACCCACCTCCCCGTCTAACCCTCTTGTTCGACTTGACAGGTTACCTCGGATCGGGCCCAATGAGGACACGGGTAACCACCAAAGAGGATTGAGAGGGTTAGTCATGGCCGAGGTCTGCCACCGGTACGCCACCGTGCGGGGACACCGCGTCTTCTACCGCGAGGCCGGTCCCCGCGACGCGCCGACGCTGCTGCTCCTGCACGGCTTCCCCACCAGCTCGCGCATGTTCCGCCGCCTGATCCCGAGGCTCGCCGACTCGTACCGCGTCATCGCCCCCGACCACCTCGGCTTCGGCCACTCCGACACCCCGCCCGCCGACACGTTCCCGTACACGTTCGACGCCCTCACCGACATCACCGAGGCACTCCTGACCGAACTCGGCATCGACCGCTACGCCATATACGTGCAGGACTACGGCGCCCCCATCGGATGGCGGCTCGCGCTGCGCACCCCGGAGGCGGTCACCGCCGTGATCACCCAGAACGGCAACGCCTACGAGGACGGCTTCGTCCCGGAGTTCTGGGCACCCGTGTGGGCCTACGCCCAGGACCCGGGGCCCGGGACGGAGCCGGGGGTACGCGCCGCTCTCGGCCTGGACGCCATCCGCTGGCAGTACCTGCACGGGGTGGACCGCCCCGAACTGGTCGACCCCGACACCTGGACGCTCGACCACCGCGACATCAGCCGCCCCGGCAACGACCTCGCACAGCTCGCCCTCTTCCGCGACTACGCCACCAACCCGCCCCTGTACCCGAAGGTGCACACGTACTTCCGGCAGAGCCGCGTCCCGCTCCTGGCCGTGTGGGGAGCCGAGGACCTGATCTTCGGCCCCGAAGGCGCGCGCGCCTTCGCGCGGGACCTGCCGGACGCCGAGATCCATCTGGTGCCCGGAGGCGGCCACTTCCTGCTCGAAAGCCACCTGGAGACGGCGGTCGGCCACATCCGCGACTTCCTGCCCCGCGCACTGGCGACACCGGCGGCACCCCGGGCATGAAGCCCGTCACCGGCCGGACCAGTGCCTCTACGGTGGCGTCGGACCGCCGCTTCGCCAGGATGCGCCCGGTTCCCGCCCGAAGCCTGCCGGGTGGTCAGCCCAGTGTGGGGCGTGTGCGGCGTGCGGTGTGTGCGGGCCGCCCGACTGTGGCGTACCAGACCAGGGTCGCACATATGAAGGCCGTCGCCGCGGAGACCAGTGACCTTGTGAGGGTGTCGCTCCGAGCGCCGGAAACGAGGGCGACGCCCAGTGCCAGCGTCAGAGTGCTGACGGGCAGCGCACGGGGGCTCCACGTGGCGCCCGACGCGGCGGCCGGCGGCAGCAGCCAGGTTGCGAGGCCGTAACAGGCACAGGCCAACAGTGTGGCTCCCAGCACTTCGCTGGGCCGGTGGCCGCCCATGGTCGCGGTGGCGGCGGCGATGCAGGCGAGCCACAGCACACCGGCCGTGGCCACGTAGGGGCGGATGCGGGGGGAAACCACGAGGACGGCGGCGAGAGTCAGCGCGGCGGGGATGGCCGTGTGCCCGCTGGGAAAACCCTGATCAAGGAGATTCTCGGGCGCGCCCACCAGATCGGGGCGGGGCATGGCCGATTTGAACACCTCCTTGCCGCCGACCGTGAGAACGACGACCCCCAGCGCCGCGCACCCCTGCCGCCAGCACCGTCGCACCAGGGTGAGGACCACGATGACGGCCAGGCCCGCCATCACGGTGGGCTCGGCGCTCAATTCCATCGGCGGCAGGGGCGTCGAGCCGTAGGCCGATCCTGACAGGGGGTAGATCCATGCTTCTTCGCCGCCCTGTTTGCCGAGACCGAACAGGGCGTTCTCAGCTCGTTGCCCCCACGGGGTGCAGACGGCGAGCAGATAGACCGTCAGGAACCCCAGGGTGTACAGCAGGGCCGGCATCCACGGCCGTGTCGTACGCGACGGGCCGGTGTCGCCGGGGGCCTCGGGGGCCTGCCTTGAGGCACCCGGACGGTGCGCGGGCAGGGCCGGAGAATCGTGCTGAGTCATCGCTCTGTTTCTTCCGTTGGGGGGAGTTCGGTCACGCACGTCTTGCGGTACGACGTGGGCCGCCGGGCTCGGTCGGCCCACCGGGGGTCCGCTCCTATCCGGCGAGTGCCTGCCCCCGTCGGCGCTGGGCGGTGATCGCCAGGACCGGGAGGGGGGCGATCAGGAGGACGAGGACGACCAGGTCAGGAAAGGACTGCATGAACCCCTGCGGCTGGATCACGATCGCCTGTGTGCGGATGAACGCGACCGCCGCGACGGGGATCAGCCACCGGTAGTCCCCGGTGGAGGTCGTCGCCACCCACGCGGCGATCAGCGCGGCGACTTCGAGGGCGAACAGTCCGCGTTGGAAGGTTGGACTGACGGAGATGATGTGCAGGCCCCCGGCCACGTACATGGCGAACACGACGGGGATCAGCCAGCGGTACGAGCGGCGCCGCAGCCGGCTGGGACGGCAGGCCGTCAGCACGGCGCACGCGGCGCACAGTGTCCCCGCGAGCACCAGATCACGAGCCGTTATCGGAGCGCCAAGACCGTAGTAGCTCAGCCCCGCCTTTCCCTCGTCGCCGAAGAGGGTGCGGCCGTGGGACGTGGCGCCGGCCCAGATCATGGCCGCCGCGGCCGGCAGCGCGATCCACGGTCTGCCACGCAGCAGAGCGATCAAGCAGCCCAGCGGGAGCAGCCCGTAGGGCAGCAGCCGTATCCGCGTGGGACCTTCGGCCCACGGGTACCAGCCGGAGAAGCGGAAGGCGATGGCGTGCTGTCCGGGGTCGATGCGCAGTGCCCAGTGCCACACGTCCTGTAGGTACGGAACCAGCGCCAGCGCGGCGAGGGCCAGAGCGGCCAGATGGATGCCGTCCAGCCACCACGGCCGGGCCGTGTCGTCGACGACGGCACGGGCTCGGGCCTGCACACCGGCACGCGCCAAAGCGGCAACTTCCCGCGGCGGGGGCCAGGAGCGGCCGGGATACGCCTCGGCCAGGCAGGCCAGCAACTCCTCTCCATGCCGGGAACGGTGGGGCTCGGGATAGGCCGCAAGCAGCAGACGGTTCATGCCGGGGCCGCTCCGGCATTCCGTGAGCGTCCGATGACGACGGCCGCCGCCTGCTGCATCCGCAGGGCCTCCCGGCTGAGCATCGCGGTGCCGTCCTCGGTGAGCCTGTAGTAGCGCCGCGCCCGCCCGTCCACGATCTCCTCATGGTCGGTGGCCACCAGTCCGGTCCGTTCCATCCGCTCCAGCGCGCCGTAGAGGGTGCCGACAGCGATCCGGAGCCGCCCGTCGGTGGCCTGCTCGGCAGCCTTGATGATGCCGTAACCGTGCAACGGCCTGTCCATGAGCGCGGCAAGGATGAAGTACTGCGGTTCCGTCAAGGACGGCTTCTGTCTCGTCACACGTCGACTATATATCGAGCTACGAAATATATCTGCCAACTCGTGTGAGCCGTCACCGGCGGTGCCTCCACGCACGCAGCGTCAGACCGCGGCCGTGAGGAGATCGCGGCCGGGACCGGGCGTCACCCTTCGTCGGGCTCGTCGTGTTCAGGGCCCGACGAAGGGTGCTGGCTACCGTCACGTCGAGGGGAGGCGTCGTGCTCCGCACCCGTACGCGACTGCCGGGACTGTTCCCGCCCCCGCTCCCGTTCCCGTTCGCGCTGCTCCTGGCGCTCCTTCTCGCGCATGCTCAGCCGGTGCAGTTCCTCGTGCCATGCCCTGGCTTCCGCTGTCAGTTCCGGTTCCGCGTCCTCGTCGTCGTCCTCCGGCAGCTCTCCGCGCTCGCGTAGCTGCTGGTCGTGGATGTGCACGGGCGGGTAGGGGTCCGGATCCGACGGGCGGGGGCCCTCCGGGCCGTCCGGGCCGATCCGTACGAACCGCTCCACGCGCACGACCCGCAGGTGCCGTCCGGCGAACCGGAAGTCCGAGGGGCGCTCCTCGTCCAGCCGGTCCGCGGCCTGGCGGTACACGGCGCGCTGGGTCTCGTCCAGGTTCTCCATCACCGGGTCGAGGACGCGCAGGGAGTAGGCGAGCCCGTCGCGCGCGTCCTGCGGAGTGGACGAATGACTCATCCGGGGCCGCCAGCGGCTGCCCTCCTCCTCGGCGAAGCAGTACGTGGTGGGCAGCAGCGCCCCGCCGGGGTGGCTGTGGCGGGCGGCCTCCGCGTCGCGCTGTGCTTCCGGATCGGCGTCGGCCAGGTGGCCGAGGCGCAGCAGATCCACTTTGAGGAGGCCCTCGGCCATCCCCGTCGGCAAGATGGGGTCGATGACGAACCCCTCGGTCGGGTCGGGCAGCTTTCGCGCCTCGCCCGGCTCGGCCGGATCCGGGTCGGAGCGACGAGGGGGCTCGGGGCCGTCCGGGCCGGAGCGGATGACCTGCTCGGCGCGCACGACGCGGTAGCGGACGCCGCGCACGGTCATCTCGTCCACCGTCTCCCAGTCCGGCCGTTCCCCCGCGCGCTGGAGTTCCTCGCGCGCCGCCTCGTCGCCTGCCTCCTCGGCCTGGTGGGCGAGGCGGCGCAGATGGGAGCCGAGCGTCTCGCGGGCCTGCTGCGGGTAGGCGTTGGAGAAGTAGCCGTGCAGGCTCCAGCCGCCCGCCTCCCGCTCGTGCGCCACGCCGAACACCGGGCCGAGGCCCATGAAGTGCGGGTAGCGCTCCCGGGCCAGGTGCGCCTCCTCCTCGGCGAGTGCCGCCTCGGGGTC
This sequence comes from Streptomyces sp. NPDC054796, assembly GCF_053611545.1. Classification (NCBI taxonomy): domain Bacteria; kingdom Bacillati; phylum Actinomycetota; class Actinomycetes; order Kitasatosporales; family Streptomycetaceae; genus Streptomyces; species Streptomyces sp. NPDC054796. The sequence goes on from NZ_JBSHAO010000006.1 coordinate 11,065, forward strand.
CTCGGACGCGGCCACGCGAATCGTGCGGTAGGCGGGAACGTTCTCCTCTGGCGAGTGCATGCTCTCAGTGTGCGCCCGATGACCGTACGCATGCAGGGAGTTGCGGGTGAAGGTGCCCGGACGATGGCGCATGCGTATGCGCGTGTGGTCGTGCCGGTGCCGGTGCCGGTGCCGGTTCCTGCGCTGGTGCTGGTGCCGGGAGCGGCGGCCTTCACTGGGGCTGACGGGTGTTGCCGCGCAGGACGCCTGCCCGCAACCCCTGCTCGATGTCCTCCAGGGTGCGCCCGCGTGTCTCCGGCACGCGCCGCAGGACGAAGACCCAGCACAGCCCGTTCATGGCGGCGTAGCACAGCAGCGTCGGGGTCAGCCCGAAGACCTGGACGGAGGTCAGGGCCGTGACCGCGATCAGCAGGTCGAAACCCCACAGGGTCGCCGTCGCGGTGCTCGTCGCCGGGCCGCGCACGGCGAGCGGCAGGACCTCGGGGGCGATCAGCCACACCACCGCCTGCATGCTCGCGCCGTTGAAGAAGATGTACGCGAAGAGGGCGCCCACCACCGTCCAGCGCTGCACGGCCGATCCTCCGCCGGAGAGGAACGCCACGCCCATGACGGCCATCGCGGCGCCGGAGGCGGGCAGGAGCCACAGCAGCAGACGGCGGCGGCCGACCTTGTCCACGCTGACCGCGCCCGTCACGCCCGCCAGGACGAGCATGAGGCCGATCCCGACTCCGGCGAGCAGCGCGACCGAGTCCCCGAACCCCGCCTCGGAGAGCAGTGTGGGCGCGTAGTAGACCATGGCGTTGATGCCGGTGAGCTGGGAGAACGCGGCGATGCCCAGGGCGACGAGGAGGGCGGGCCGTACCCAGGGCGAGCGCAGGGCACGCAGCGTGGCGCGCAGGCCGCGCGGCGCGCGGTCGCCCTCCCGGCAGAGCGAGGTGATCTCCTCGACCTCGGCGGCCACGTCGTGCGCGGGCCCGCGGAGCCGGGACAGCTCCCGCTCCGCCACCCCGTGCCGGCCCCGCTCCACCAGCCACCGGGGGCTCTCGGGCAGCGGCAGCATCCCGGCCATGAGGACGAGCGCCGGCAGCGCGGCGAGACCGAACATCCAGCGCCAGCCGCCCGGTCCCGCGAGGGCGTAGCCGACGAGATAGGAGAGCAACTGGCCGAGCGCGACCATGAGTTGGAAGAGGACGATGAGGCGGCCACGCAGGGCGGGCGGCGCGGTCTCCGCTATGTAGACGGGGACGGTGTTGGAGGCCCCGCCGACGGCGAGGCCGAGCAGCAGCCGCGCGGCCACCAGCGCGGACATGGAGTCGGCGGCGGCCGAGGCGAGCGAGCCGCCCGCGAACACGACGGCCACCACGACGATCACAGGGCGTCGCCCGTGGCGTGCGCTGAGCACGCCGGAGACCGGGGCGCCGATCATCGCGCCCACGAGGATGGCGCTGACGACGATCTCCCGCTCCCGGGTGGACAGTTCGAGGTCCTTGGCCAGGTCGAGCAGGGCGCTGGAGATGATGCCGGTGTCGTAGCCGAAGAGGAGCCCGCCGAGCGCGGAGATCCCGGCTACGGCGTAGAGAAGCGCGGGCTGCCGGGGGCGCCCGGGGCGCGGGACGACGGCGTTGTCGGCCGGAGCGGGCAGGTTCACGGAGGGTCCTTCGGTGCCGGGGCGGGGGAGGGGGGGCGGGGAGAGACGGGGAGAGACGGGGCGGGGAGGTGGCCCGGCAACGGGTGCCGGGTGCCGGGCCGGTGTTGTGACAGGCGGGAGTCAGGCGTCAGGCGTCGCCCATGACCAGGCCCTCGATGGTGTGCTGCTGCTCGACCGGCTCCAGCACGTCGACCACGCGGCACCGCAGATGACGCCGCAGCCGCTCGGGCAGGGCCTCCCACCGGCGCCGGGAGACGGCCATGTCGTGCTGCCCGTCGTTACCCGCTCCGGGTGCGTCGGCGCCCAGGATCAGCACCGGCCTGGGGTGCGGGGAGTGGTTCGTGGTGCCCCGGTGGATGGTCAGCGCCGAGCGCGCTGAGACGTCGCCGCGCCGCGGGTACTTGCGCACCGCGCGCTCCGCGTAGCGGGGGTAGTCCTCGCGCGGCGGAAACATCTCGTGCTCGAAGCCGTCGCCGTGCTCCCACTGGGTCCCGGGGGCGATCTCGAAGGGGCCCATGTCCTCGGCGGTGTCCACCGCCGTGAGGTTGAAGGCGAGCGAGGTGAGCCGGTGCCGGTGGCGGGTCTCCCCGGGGGAGGGGAAGTCGCGGTGCCAGGGCTGGTTGACCGCACCCTCCAGCGGGACGTCGAAGCCCAGCTCCACGAACTGGTAGTCCGGGCCGAGAACGGACTCGCAGACGGAACGGATCCACGGGTGTTCCGTCAGCTCCTCGAAGCCGCGGAGCTGCTCGGGGTGGATCTCGACGTAGTAGCGGTTCGGACCCCGGCCGACGGCGCCACCGGGACGGGCCAGCGCCTCCTGGAACGCCGTGTCGATGTCCTCCCGCATGGTGTCGGCGAACGCGGTGGTGAAGGCTCCCTTCCGGGCGGTGATGCCCTCGGTGTAGAGCTCGCGGACCGCCGTGCCGATCTCGACGGGCGTGGGGTCCGGGGACGCGGATGTAGCCATGGCCGTTCGTGCTCCTCTTCGGATCTTCGCTGCTTCGCTGCTTCGCTGCTTCGCTTCTTCGCCTCTGCGCTTCTTCGCGGCGGGGATTGCTCCAGGACAGTTTTTCCACGTGGATTGCAACGTGGCAATAGTGTGGGCCGGTCTTTCTGGGAAGCGGCTCGGGGCGTGGGAGGATCGGACGGCGGGTCCGGAGGACCGGCTCCGGCGCCGTGTGCGGGGAGGAACGGGGAGGAAATGGGGCCTTCAAGGTGGCAGCGAAGCTGAAGGACGTGGCGGCACGCGCGGGCGTCTCCCCGCGCACGGTCTCCAACGTGGTCAACAACTCCGCACCGGTGGCCCCGGCCACCCGGGAGCGCGTCCTGGCCGCGGTGCGGGAGCTGGGCTACCAGCCCAACCTCGCCGCACGGCAGCTCCGCCAGGGCCGCACAGGACTGATCGGACTGGCCATCCCGGAGATCGGCTCGCCGTACTTCGCCGAGCTGGCCGGACTGGTCGCCGACGCCGCACAGGAACGCGGCTGGACCTTGCTCATCGACCAGACACAGGGCCGCGCCGACCGGGAGCGCCAACTGCTGTGCGGGGAGGGCGGCCACGCCCTGGACGGGCTCATCATCTGCCCCTGGATGCTCAGCCCGCAGGACGTGGCGGCCACGGCGGGCGCCACCCCCGTGGTCACCCTGGGGGAGCAGGACGCTCAGGGCGCCCTGGACCACGTCGCCATCGACAACATCGCCGCGGCCCGCGAGATCACGGCGCATCTGCTGGCGCGCGGCGCCCGCAGGCTCGCCGCCATCGGGGTCCAGCCCCAACTGCACAACAAGACGGCCGAGTTGCGCCTGACCGGCTTCCGCGCCGCGCTCGACGACGCCGGTGCCGCTCACCACCCGGAGCACGAGCTGGCAGTGGCCTCCCTCCACCGGGAGGAGGGATACCGGGCCATGCGGCAACTGCTCCAGGCCCCGCAGGTGCCCGACGCGGTGTTCTGCTTCACCGACGAACTGGCGCTCGGTGCGGTCCGCGCCATCCGGCAGGCCGGGCTACGCGTCCCCGAGGACATCGCCGTGGCCGGATTCGACGACATCGAGGACGGCCGCTACGCCACTCCCAGCCTCACCACCATCTCCCCGGACAAGAGCCACATCGCCACCAGCGCCCTGCAACTGCTCGCCGACCGCATCTACGGACGCCTGGCCCACGCCCCCGCCCGGCACGTCACGGCCCCGTACACGCTGATCACGCGCGAGTCCACCGGCGCGGCATGAGCGCACGGCCGGGCGCCGGGCGTCGGGCGTCGGGCGTCGGGCGTCGGGCCACGGGGCGGGGCGCTGAACGCCGAACGCCCCGGACCCGTCGTCGCGGCGATGCGCGCACCCCCGGAACCTGCCGTGAGCGGCCTCGTCAGGGCCGCTCCGCCCCGCGCGTGTCCGACGGCTCGGACCCGGACCGCGACGACTCGTTGCGCGCGGCCGTCGTGGCACGTGCGCGGGTGCCCGTGGCGGGAGCCAGGAAGACGGCCGTCGCGACGAACACCAGGACCACCGTCATCGCCGGGCGCAGCCCGTAGTGGTCGCCCAGGAAACCGAGGGTCGGCGGCCCCACCAGGAAGGCGATGTATCCGATCGTGGCCACGAGGCTGACGCGGGCGGCCTGATCGGGGCCCGAGTCGCCCGCCGCCGACAGCGCCACGGGGAAACCCAGGGAGGCGCCGAGCCCCCAGAACAGCACGGCGCACGCGGCCACGACGGCGTTGTCGGAGAAGATGACCAGCAGCAGCCCCACGGTGGCGGAGACGGCACTCGCGCGTACGACGACGGCGCGGCCGAACCGGTTGAGGAAGAACGTGCCGCAGAACCGTCCCAGCGTCATCACCGCGGCGAACCCCACGTAGACGAGCGAACCGGCCGCTGCGCCCAGGCCGTGGCCGTCGACCATGAGCAGCGGCAGCCAGTCGTTCGCGGCGCCCTCGGCGAGCGCCATGGCCAGGATGACGCCCCCGATCAGCAAGAGCCTGCCGTCCTTCCACACCGGCGGCCCGGGGTGCCGCGCCGCGGCTGCGGCCCCCGGTGCGCCGCGGGCCCCGATGCCGGAGGGAACGTCGCGCAGGGCGTACGGCAGGATCCCCGCGGCGACGACCGTGACCATGGCCAGATGCCAGTGGACGGGGAACGCCGCGGCGGTGGCGGCCATCCCGAGCGAGCCTCCGACGACCGTGCCCAGGCTGAAGCAGCCGTGCATCGCGGGCAGCACCGCCGTCCCGGATACGCGCTCCACGTCGGCACCGTCCAGGTTCAGCGCCACCTCGCCCGACCCCATGCCCGCGCCGAACAGGGCCAGCCCGGCGGCGACCAGAATCGGGGACGGGACGGTCGCGCCGACGCCGATGACGGCCATGCCCACGATGATCGCGAGGGTGCCGAGTCCGATCACCGGCCTGGTGCCGAACCTGGCCACGAGGCGGCCGGAACACAGGATGCCGCCCATGGAGCCGAGGGACAGGCCGAAGAGGACCAGCCCCATCTGCGCGGTGGACGCGCCCAGTTGATCGCGGATGTCCGGAGTACGCGTGATCCAGGACGACATGGCGATGCCGGGCAGGAAGAAGAACAGGAACAGGGCTCGACGGCGCCGTCGCACGGTTCGGTCTGTCAAGGGGAGGCTCCGCGGGAGTCCGGAAGAATGGTCGGCAGGCGACAGGTCTGGGCCATCGCTTGAGTATGCACAAATGTACATATTCAATGAGCGCCCGAGAAGCCCCGGACAAGAGAGAGCGGACGACGGCGATGACAGGCAGCACCCGCGGCCCCAACGACCCGCGGCGAAGGGAACGGATCCTGGAGGCGACGCTCGACGTCATCGCCGAGCACGGCGCCATCAAGGTGACCTTCCGCAGGATCGCCGAGGCGGCCGGGGTGCCCCTCGGCTCGCTCACCTACTACTTCGACGACATGCAGCACCTGCTCACCGAGGCGTTCACCCGGCTCGCCGAGTCCGTGTCCTCGCGCTACGGGGCCCTGCTGGAGGAGGCCAGGACTCCCGAAGAGGCGCAGGACGCCGTGGTGGAGATCATCTGCGGCAAGGTCTGGGGCACCGACCGCAACCTGCTGCTCAGCTACGAGCTGTACGCCTTCGCCGCACGGCACCCCGAACTCCGCGAGGTCATGCGGTCCTGGATGCGCGCGAGCCGGGAGTCGCTGGCCCGGCACTTCGATCCCTTGACGGCCCGTGCCCTCGACGCGCTGGTCGAAGGCTTCTCCATCCACAACTCCGTCGACACCCGGCCCACCGACCGCGCGGGTGTGGCGGCCGTCGTCCGCGCCATCGCGGGTCGCGACGTCCCAAGGCGGTGACCGCGCCGGGACCGGACGCGCCGGGACCGCAGAGGCGGGGCCCGCAGAGGCGGGACCGCACCGGTGAGACGGCACCGTCACTTCTGGCGCGAACCGGCCGGGTCCTTGGTGATCGCGAGAACGCACAGGGCGCCGAGAGCACCCAGCAGGAAGACCAGGACGAGCGCGACGTGCTGACTGCCGGACGCCAGCCACCCGGCGAGCAGCACCAGCCAGACGAGGAGGCCGCCCGCGTCGTCGCTCAGTTCGAGGCGGACGACATAGCGGAAGCCGAGCCGCTGCGCATGCCCGTAGTAGATGCCGCCCCAGGCGATCCGCTGGTAACTGGCCGCCGCCCGTGAGCCCGCGGTGACCCCCGCGATGGCGACGGGGCCGTCGGCGAACACCCTGGCCGCGTGGAAGGCGCCGCACAGGAGTGTCCCTTCGAGGAGGACCCGGGAGGACCGCCCCCGGTCCAGACGGCCACCGGCGAGCATCACCACGAGGAACGACACCACGGCAGCGGCGCTGCTCAGTCCTCCCACCTCCGCGAAGCCCTGGTACACGACCGCCAGATACAGCGGCCAGGCGGTCACGTTGATCGAGTTGTGGACGGCGAACCCCGCGCTCGCCGCCATGTCGCGGAGAGGCACGGCGCCCGGCCGTTCCGGGGCGTGCGGACCGCTCTCCGGTGTACGGGCCAACTGGGCGCGGTCGAGTCGCCAGACGGGAACCACGGCCAGCAGCGTCAGTGAGGCCGCAGCCCCCAGCAGCAGACCGTCCCCGCCGAGCACCGCCATGAGCGCCCCGGCCGCCGGGGCCAGGAGGTTCGTGACCCGCACCATGGTGTCCATCAGCACCAGGTCCTTGCCCCTGCGGTTCAGGTCGAGGGCCCTGGCCAGGTGGAGGTGCTGTGCGGTCCATACGCAGGTGTTCGCACCCGCCAGCGCGAGTGCGGCGCCGAGAATCGCCGTCGGCGCGTGCGTCAGCGTGAAGACGCGCAGCAGCACCAGATGCAGGCCGGAGAACACGAACCCGGTGATCAGCGCGGGACGGGCGCCCCGCGACCGCACCCATCTCGCGACCGGCCAGTCGAGCAGCAGCCCGACGGAGTTGTAGAAGATGTAGAACAGGCAGACCTCGGTGAATCCGGCTCCGTTCTGGAGGAGCAGGAGGGGCACGAAGACGGTGACGAGGTTCATGGCGCTGTTCTGGAGCGCCAGCGCGATCGCGATTCCCAGCAGTCCTTGAGAAGGGGTCAACAGCCTTCTCACGGCTCCCACGTGATCCCTCTCCCTCTTTCCCTCTCTTCCTCAAGCGGGCAGCTTCCGCGCACGCCTTCTGAACACGATCTGCCGGTACGCCACGAATCGGAAACAGGTGCCCAGCGCCACGCCGACGATGTTCTTGGCGATGTTGTCGGCCAGCGGCGAGGTGAAGCCGAGAACGTAGTGCGAGACGAAGACGCAGACGTTCTCGATCACGAGCCCCAGACAACTGACGAGCAGGAAAGCGGCGGCTTCCCCGATGCGCCACCGCGCTCTCCGGCGGCGGAACGTGATGTGGCGGTGTCCCAGATAGGTCAGCAGCATGATGACGGAAGAGGACAGCAGACTCGCCCAGATGACACCGAGTCCCGTCCAGCGGGTCGCGTTGAAGATCGCCAGGTTTCCGAGATAGCCGAGCGCGCCGACGACGGTGTAGTCCCGCATCTCGGACCTCAGCCCGGGGACGGTCCGCTTCTCCGGCTCGACGCCCCGCACCTTTTCGCCCGTCACCGTCAGCGGCGCGTACGCTTCTCCGCCGTGGTGCGGGCCGGCGCGGATGGCTGTTCCAGGTATCCGGAATCCTCGGACTCGTCCCACAGATCGTGCTGATCGATGCCCAGCAGGTTCTCGACCCCGAGCAGGGCCGTGTGCATGGAGTGGTCCTGGTTGTTGTAGCGGTGCAGGCCGTTGCGGCCCACGGTCTGGAGGTTCCGGCAGTTTCCGGTGAGCCAGTCCCGCACCACCTTCAGGTTCTCGCGGTACGTCTCGTCGTAGACCGGGTAGGCGTTGCGCATCCTGACGACGTAGGTGTGGCTGATCTCCTTCTCCGAGGCCAGACCGAGCTGCACGATCTCCCGTGACGCCAGCGCGCCCAGCGACGCGTCGGAACTGTTCCACAGCTCGTCTCCCACGGTGACGAAGTATTCGAGCCCCAGACACGAGGTGCCGTCCCTGACCATGTCGGCCGACCACGCCTCGTAGTTCTGAATGCGTCCCACCTTCACGTCACGCGAATGGATGTAGATCCAGTTGTCGTCAAAGGACGGCTTCGCCTTCAGCACGATGGCGACGGTCAGGAAGTCGCGGTAGCGGAGACCGCGCGCCGCCGAGAGCACCCGGTCGTCGGGCGGCGGATCGAGTGCTGCTATCAGTGCGGTGAGCGGGATGGTCGAGATCGCGCTGGAGACGGCCTGGGTGACCGGCTCGCCGCCGGAATCGTAGAGAACGGAGGTGACCCTCCCGTTCTCGTGGTGAATCCGCGAGACGGGTGCTTCGAGAAGGACGCTTCCTCCCTTCTCCCGCACCATGCCCGCGACGTTCTCCCACATCATGCCGGGGCCCAGCCTCGGGTACTTGAAGGTCTTCGTCAGGGACTTGGCGGACGAACGTCTGATCTGGAGGGCGTCCAGGATGGCGTTCCCCAGCGACAGCGTTCCGATGCGCTGCGCCGCCCAGTCCGCGCCGATCGCGCTCCCGGGAATGCCCCAGACCTTCTCGGTGTAGGTCTTGAAGAAGATGTCGTACAGCCGGCGCCCGAATCTCGCCACGACCCAGTCTTCAAAGGACGCCGCCTCTCCCCGGCGGGACAGGCGGGCCCTGGCGTACGAGGCAATGCACCGGACGGCCTCCCAGAAACCGAGGCCCCGCAGTGCGTTCATGGGCGCCAGCGGGTAGTCGAAGAAGCTGCCCTCGTAGAAGATGCGGCTCTTGCGCGTTCGGGTCAGGAACTCGCCGGGCGGCAGGAACTCCTCCCACAGGTCTTCTATCTGCGGCAGTCTGGTGTAGAAGCGATGCCCCCCGATGTCGAACCGCCACCCCTCGCGTTCGACGGTTCTGCTCAGCCCGCCCACTTCCCCGTCGGCTTCGAGCACCAGGGGCTTCTCGTCCATTTCGCATAACTTCCACGCCGCCGTCAGACCGGCGGGCCCCGCGCCCACCACGACGGCGCGTGCGATATCCGGTGCGTCCGTGGCGGCGGAGTCGGCCATGGCGTCGGACAACGGTGAAGAACTCATGAATCCTCCAGTGCACGGGACGACCCGGGTACCTTGCATGGACTCCGCGTTGAGCTATTTCTCCGACCGCACCTCGTCGCGCGTGGCGACGGGCGCGGGAGAATCCGCCCTGTCCTGCGTGAGACCGGAACGGTGGCGCAGGCAGACAGTGGCGAAGAGGGCGACGACAAGGCAGACGCCCACGTAGGTGACGATGCTCGTGGTGAACGCCTCGAAAGCCGAGAGTTTCATGGCGTCGAAGGGCGGGTCGGGCAGGAACCACATGTTGACCCGTGCCGCGATGACGGCTGTGGCCACACCCGCGCTGATCCAGAGAAACGCACTGCGCCAGCGTGCCGCCACGCCGCAGATGATGATCGTCACCGGTATCGTCCAGACCCAGTAATGGTGCCAGGAGACCGGCGAGAAGAGCACGGCGGCGAGCGCGATGACGGCGATGCCGATGTCCTCCTCGCCCAGCCGGCAGGCCATGACCGACGTGGCGATCACCAGGGCTGCGAGGACGACGGTGGAGACCACGAGCAGCGCACCGATGCCGTCGGAGTGGAAGGCCCGTTCCAGGGTGGCCCGCAGGGACTCGTTCGGCAGCCATCCCGCCGGGATGATGCGGTCGACGTCGAGCACGCGCTTCCAGTAGTACGTGGCGTAACCGGGCATGACGATCCACCCGACGCCCATGGTGGCGACGGCCGTCGCCAGGGACACACCCGCGGCCCGCCATCTGCGGGTGACCACGTAGTGCAGGACGAAAATGCCGGGGAACAGCTTGATTCCGATGGCCGCGCCCAGCAGGACGCCTTTGTAGCGGGCCGTATCGGGTGCCTTGAGATCGAATACCACGAGCGCCATCAGGAGAATGCTCAGATTGCCCCAGTGCAGATTGAGATCGACGGGGTAGTACAGCAGCAGAAGCGGAGTGGCGACCAGGGTGATGCGGAGCGGATAAGGAGCTCCCGTGGTCCGCAGGACGCGATAGACCACCCCCTGCATGGCCGCGATCCCCAGCGCGGTCCACAGAAAGGAAGTCACCGCGAGCGAGGCCAGCGTCAGCGGAACGAGCAGCAGCAGGGCGAAGGGCGGGTAGGTGAACGAGGTTCCCCACTCTTCGAAGGGATAGGGATTCGTTCCGTCGAGGAACTTGTCCACCGCTGCCCGGTAGATCTTGATGTCGACCCTGTGGTCGGCCGGTGCGATGTGCCAGTGTGCGTTGGTCAGTTCGTAGACCGCGCTCAGCAGGAGCGGATAGAGAAGCCAGATGCCGAGGGATCTGACCGGCTTTTTTTCTGAGGTCTGCGACATGCTGTGACTCCTCGCCGGGGAAACACCAGCTACTGGCTGGAGATCAGATGCTCCGCATCCGTGTACGAGCCGGAGGCGACCAGTTCTCGGTACTCCGCCTCGACGTGCTGCGCGGGTTCGCGCTTTCGGCGGCTGCGGCGGTCCGGATCGCCTGTGAAATCCCGGGCCGGGCAGTAAGTGGACATGAAGATGCGCCGGGGGAGCCCGCTGTCGTTCTTGCCGGAGGCGTGCACGAGACGGCTGTGGAAGAAGAGCAGATCACCCGCTGCCCCATTGATCTCGACCAGATCCCGGGGATCGACGCTGCCCTCCTCTATGTCGCCGCCGCGGACGCAGGGAAAACTCTGTGTGTGGCTTCCTGGGAGAACGGAAAGCGCGCCCCGGCCGGAAGAGTCGTCGAGGAACACCGCGCAAGTGACGGCGGTGGGCGGATAGTTGTCCTCCGCTGTGTACCACCCGGCATCGGTGTGCATCACGAAGCCTTCGTCGTAATCGCGGGGGAACATGGCGGTCCTGATGTCCTCGCCGCCGGGAAGGAGCTGTTTGTACAGCAGCTTGTCATGGGCGAACCGGGGCTCGTCCCCCATGAGCCGGCGCAGCGGAGCGAGGACGCGGGCATCGCTTGTACTGCGCAGGAACGGCGGCGAAAGATCGATCACGGGCTGCATCATGCGCGCGAAGAGCCGGTTGTCGCGCCATACCGCTTCCAGCCGCCCGCCGGGTCTGCCGGTCGCTATCTGCACGTTGACGGCCAGGTTGATCAGCCGGTCGGCTTCGGCACGGAGAGCGGTCAGTTCGTGCTCCGGTATCTGGCCGGGAACCTGTAGATACCCGTCGCGCCGGAACCTGGATGACGCGTCGGATTCAGCCACTGCGGACTCCCACTGCGAACTCCCTGTGTGCTCAGCGAGGGCGTTGTGCACTGCCGGCCGGAGGTTCACCGTTACGGCACGGAATCGACGCTGGCCGCGCCGTCGAGGACCGAGGTTATCCAGTTCACCAGCTCCATGCCCTCATCGCGGGCCGCGTTCTCCCACTGAGCCTTCCGGATCTCCGAAACCAGTATCTCGACGACGGCCTTGGAGGTGCGGGCGTCCGGCTCCTCCGTGTACTTCCGGTGCTTGCGCAGTTCCATCCTCAGCTTGTTTCTCGACCAGTTGCCCTGTTCCGCCTTCCGTAACCACAGATCCTGTTGCTCCGGGTCCGGGATTCCGGCCACTTCGAGGTGGTGCGCGAAGCTCAGAGTGTCACGCCGACGGGTCACCGGGAAACGGGAGGCGACCCAGGCGTAGTTGCGGAGGGTCTGGTAGTCGAGCTGGGTTTCCGCGATAGCCTGCCGGTACCGGTCGGGAAACATGTGCTTGCCGAAGACGATCCAGTCTCCGATCCACCACGAGGATGAGTCGGATATGAGAAAAAGCTGGCGTCCGACTCGCTGCCAGCTTTCCAGTGGTAAATCCGGCGGCAGCTCCAGAAAGGTTCTGCGCGCAGCCGCTTCCGGTCCGATTCTCAGCTTTTCCGGTGTGCGAACCCCGTTGGTGCGAAGGGTTGGGCCCGTGACCTTCCGCACTGGTTCTCCCGTCTCTCCGGCTGACGTACCTGCTGGAGCCTTTTGCTCAGCTCATGGTGGGGGGGCAGTCTTGCTCAGCTTTATGGCGGGACAGGAATGAGACGTTACAAAGGTGACTGTGCACTGTCAACACCTGTCACTCCGTGATACTCCTGAGAGGGCAGGGCTCCCGTGTTTATTTCCCCGGGACAGGCGCTTGGCAGCGCACCACTCGCACGTCATCCATCACTGATTCACGGAGGTCACCATGCGTGTGCTCGGATTGAACGGATGGCCTGGACGGGGACACGACGCAAGCGCCTGTCTGGTCGAGGACGGCCGCCTGATAGCGCTTGCCGAAGAGGAGCGATTCACGCGCCGCAAGCATGCCTATGGAGCGGCGCCGGTGCACGCGGCGGCCTTCTGTCTGGACCGGGCGGGCATCACCCTCGACGACGTGGACGCCGTCGCCTTCGGCTGGGACGTGCCCCTCCTGTACCGCGACCGCGGCATCCCCTACCCCTTCACCGACCGCACGGCGCTGGAACTGTTGCTGCCCGCCCGGGAACTGCCCCGGCGGCGGGACCCGCAGCTCGTCTTCGTACCGCACCATGTGGCGCACGCCGCCAGCGTCTTTCATCTGAGCAGGGACAAGCGGGCGGCCATCCTCGTCGTCGACGGGCAGGGCGAGCGCGAAAGCACCAGCCTGGCCATCGGAGAGCGGGGCAAGATATCCGTCATCGATTCGTTTCCCCCTGCATGGTCCCTCGGCTATTTCTATGACGCGGTCGGCCGCTATATCGGCCTGGGCCCGGACCAGGCCGGCAAGACGATGGGGCTGGCCGCCTACGGCAGAACCGGCGACGCCTCATTCGGATCGTTCGCCATGGAAAGTGACTTCGCGGTGGCGCATCTGCCCGCGGATCTGATGTCGCGCCGGAACATCGACGACAGCGAAGAGGTCATCGACGGCTGGCTGGCGCACCTGGAGCGGACATGTCCACTGCCCCCGAACACGCTGCGGCGCCGCTGGGACTCCCGTACGGCCCGGTTCAGCAGCGTTCCCGACCGTGACCCCTTCGACTACGCGGACATCGCCGCGACCGCGCAGGCGGCGATCGAGCACCTCGTGTCCGGCTTCGTCGACAGCGTGGTGCGGCTCACGGGAGAGGAGACGCTTCATGTGGCGGGCGGCGTCGCCCTGAACGCCACGCTCAACGGGCGGCTGCTGCACCACCCGGCGCTGCGCCGGGTGTTCGTCCAGCCCCTGGCCGGGGACGCGGGAGTGGCCCTCGGCGCAGCGCTCCACCTGTGCGCGGAGGGCGGACACCCCGGCGTGCCGATGGGCGCCCACCTCGCCTGGGGCCCGGAGTTCTCCCCCGGCGCGGTACGGGACGTCGTGACGGCCGGCGGACTGCGCTTCGACGAGCCGGGCGACCTGCCCTCCGCCGTCGCGGACCTCATCGCGGACGGCCGCACCGTCGGCTGGTTCCAGGGGAGGGCCGAGGCGGGCCCGCGGGCGCTCGGGCAGCGGAGCATCCTCGCGGACCCGGGCGCGCGCGAGACCCGGGACCGCCTCAACCTCCGCATCAAGCGGCGCGAGTGGTGGCGGCCACTGGCACCGAGCGTCACGTCCGAGGAGGCACCGGCATATCTGGAGACCCCCGTCCCACTGCCCTACATGGTCACCACCGTCCCCCTGCGCCCCGAGGCCCGTGCGCGTTTCGAGGCCGTCGACCACGTCGACGGAACGACGCGCGCGCAGACCGTCGAGGCGGCCGAGCAGCCGCTCTACCACGAGCTGTTGCGCCGCGTCGGGGAGCGCAGCGGGGCTTCCCTCCTGCTCAACACGTCCTTCAACGGCAACGAGGAACCGCTGGTCAACTCGCCGGCCGACGCGCTGAGCGCCTACGCGCGGCTCGGGCTGGACGCGCTCGCCATCGGCCCGTTCCTGCTGCGGAAGCGGTGAGGCGCGGGCGGTGACGCACGGGCGGCGTCACTCGGACGGTGACGCACGGGCGGCGTCACTCGGACGGTGACGCACGGGCGGCGTCACTCGGACGGTGACGCACGGGCGGTGTCACTCGGGGCGGGGCGGCGACCACTCGCCCTGCCCCCGGGGTCCGGCGTCGAGGGTGCGCAGCGACGGGCCCTGGGCGGCGAGGCACCGGAGCGGCTCGATGACCAGCACGACCCGTTCGGTGCGGATGCTCTCGGACGGGTAGCCGCGGCCCCGGTAGGCGTGGCTCAGCCGGTCCGCGTGCTGTCTGGCCGCGGCCCCGCCGACGACGTCGGTGACCGCCCCCCGCACTTCCAGGAAGCGGTGCGGGTCGTGCCCGTCGACGAGCAGCACGGTCACCCGGGAGTCCCGGAGGACGTTGCGGTACTTGGCGCGGTGGCGTTCGGTGTTCACCAGCAGCCGTCCCGGCTCGTGGCCCACCCATACGACGTGACTCTGCGGATGCCCGTCCGGCAGCAGCGTCGTGAGCACGGCCAGGTGGGGCGGTCCCGCCAACTGGGCGGCGAGCGTGTCGAACGGTGCCTGTCGCGTCTCTGTCATGTCTGCTCCCGGTCCCAGCGTGCAGAGAGGCCCAGCACGCGGGCCATCTCCCTCTCGTACTCCTCGTAGCCGCGCCCCGTCCGCATGGCCACGGTGGCCTCCGCGTCCGCGCCGACGACACGCCGCAGCGGGGGACGGGCGGCCTCCAGAAGTTCCGCCACGGCACACGCGACCTCCTCCGGGTCCGGGTCGTGGCCCGGCGGCTCCAGCTTCGGGAGCGCGGCACGGTACTCGTCGGCCAGTGGCCTGTAGGGGGACTCAGCGGGCAGGTGCGGAGCGCGTCCCTTGCGGTACAGCTCGCTGGGGTAGCGGCCCGGCTCCACGATCGAGACCACGATGCCGAACGGCATCAGCTCCCACCGGAGGGACTCCGCGAGCCCTTCGAGCGCGAACTTGCTCGCACAGTAGGCCGAGGCGAACGGCCGGGCAGCCAGCCCGACCAGGGAGCCGATGAAGACGATGCGGCCCGCGCGGCGGCGTCTCATGGCCGGCAGCACGGCGCGGGTCAGCCGGTACGTGCCCACGACGTTGGTCTCCAACTGCCACCGCAGCGCGTCCTCGTCCGTCGTCTCCACGGGTCCGGCGACCTCGACACCGGCGTTGTGCACCACCCCGTCCAGCCCACCGGCCAGCTCCTCGGCCTCGGCCAGCCCGCTCGCCACCGTCACCGGATCCCGGATGTCCATGCGCACGATGTGCAAGGGCGTGCCGGTGCGGGCGGCGGCCCGGAGTTCCTCCGCAGCCTCCGGCCGCCGTACGGTGGCCACGACGGTGTGGCCACGGGCGGCGAGCCGCAGAGCGGTGTGCCGGCCGAGCCCGCTGCCGCACCCGGTGAGGAGCACCCGCAGGGTCACAGCGTCCCCTCGGGCGTCGGCAGGCCGACCAGCGCCGCGCCCACATGTTCGTACGTCCGCTCGTTGCCCAGTGCGTGCTGGGTCGCGGTGAGCATGTCCCGCAGCCGCCGCTGCAAGGGGTGGCGGTCGTGCACCGCGCCGCCCGACGCCGCGCGGAACAGACTCAGGGCCACCTCCCGGCACACGTCCATCACATGCGCGAGCATGATGCGGAACGCGGCCCGCTGCTCCGTGCCGGGGAGGGTGCCCGCCTGAACGGTGTCCCACAGGTCGCCCACCGTGTCGTAGGCGTACGAGCGGGCGGCCGCGGTACGGGCGATGGCCTGGCCCAGCGCCTTCTGGAGGGCGGGCGACTCCCGCCGGGGGCGCCCGGAGCCCGGCTCCAGACCGCTCTCCAGCAGGGAGGTGAACTCCCGTACCGCACCGCGGGCCGCGCCCAGGACGACCCCCGGCACCTTCGCGCGGTACATGACAGGACAGCGGTAGAGCGGATCACTGCTCAGGGGGCGGTCGAAGCTGAAGGTGCGTTCCCTCGGCACCAGCGCTTCGTGGGCCGCGTAGCTGAAGCTGCCGCTGCCCTGCAACCCCAGGGCGTGCCAACTGTCCTCGTCGACGGTGCAGTCCGTGCGCGGCAGCAGGGCGACGATCCACCGGCCTGCCTGCTCGCCGTCGCGCACCCGGCAGCCGCTGGCCAGCCACCTGGCGTGCTTGCTGGCGCTCCCGAAGGGCCACCGGCCGCTCACCGTGTAGCCGTCGCCGGTGCGCAGGGCGGTACCGGCGGGCTCGACGAAGCCAGCGGTGATGGCGTCCGGGTCGTCGGCGTACATCTCGGCGGCGACCCGCGGGTCGAGGAAGGAGGCGTAGTAGCCGCTGTCGGAGCCGATCATGGCGTACCAGCCGAGCGACGCGTCGTGCTCGGCCAGGGACTCGACGGCCCGCAACTGCACGAGGGGGTCGGTCTGCATCCCGCCGAGGTCCGTCGCCAGGGCCATCCGGAAGACGCCGGTCCTGCGGAGCAGCGCCACGGCCGCGTCGGGGAGCACGTCGGCGGAGGGCGTTTCGAGGGACCTGTCCAGCTCGGGGAGAGCCTTCTCGATCGCCTGGAGCAACGGGTGCTGTGAGAGCTGTTCACTCAATCCGTTCATGGAGCTCCCTGTGAGGACGTTTACGGCCTCGTGGCGGGGACGGCTGTCTCGCCGGCGAGACAACCGCCACCGTCATCGGCCGACCGGTGGGGGCGGGATGGTCGTGCGGCCGCGGGCGGGAATCCGGGGTCGAAGCCGGCCGCGGCGCATTCGTGAGACACGGAGTCCACTCCTTGTGCCCCGGCCCTGCTTTCGCCGACAGGTGATGGAATGCCCCTCGGCGGCGGGCAGTTCCCCGGCCGAGGGTAGCCCCAGGCCAAGGGAATCGGACCAGGGGGAGCGAATCCCGGAGGTATCGACTATCGTCGTGCGGAGCTGAATCCGCAGACGCAGCAGGAGAAGCAGCAGCAGAAACATTCGCGGCTTCCCATTGCCTTCGGCCGCTTCCCGTTGTCACCGTCGCCCTCAAAGCAACGGAAGCGGCGCACGGCTACGCATTTCCCGCGCACCGATGAGAACGTGACACAGGTCTTGGCTGCTCTCAGCCGCCGTGTTTCCGCTCCGGCAGCACAATGCTGCCCTTCACTTCACGGACCGTGTGATGACAGTGAGCCATGGACCACTGGAACCGCCATTCCGCCCGCGCGACGCGAGAACACCGGCGTGGCCGGACGGCGCCCGCGTGGCGGTCTGGCCGGTGGTCAACATCGAGCACTATCCGCAGGGCGGTCAAGGACCGGCGTTGCAGCCGCACTTGGCGCACGGCCACGATATCGCCAACCACAACTGGCGCGACTACGGAAATCGCGCCGGGATCTTCCGGCTCTTCACGCTCTTCGCGGAACTCGGCATCCCGGCAACGGCCGCGCTCAACGCCGAAATCTGCCTGCGTCACCCGGAGATCGTGGAGGCTGTCAAGAGAAACGGCTGGGACGTGATGGCGCACGGCTGGGAGAACAGCACACGCCACAGCGACCTCTCTCCGCAGGCCGAGGCCGAGGTGATCGAGCGGAGTCTCCGGGTGCTCCAGGACGGCACGGAACGCCCGGTGCACGGATGGCTCACCCCGGGCTTCGCCGTGAGCGACCACACCTGGGACCTGCTGTCCGCCGCCGGTGTGCGCTATGTGGCGGACCTCGGGAACGACGACGTGCCCTACTGGTGGGGAAGGCCGGCGGGGCGGCTGCTCGTTCTCCCGTACAGCATGGAAACGAATGACATCACGCTTTTCCTCAGTCTGCGGCAGACCCCCGCGCAGTTCGCCGACGCGCTCGTGGAACAGGTGAGGACGCTGGCGGCCGAGCCGCACGGCGGGCGCGTCGTCGCGCTGGGCCTGCACCCGTTCCTGGTGGGGCAGCCGGGAAGAATCGGTGCGCTGCGCCGCTGTCTCGAAGAAATCGCCGCCCTGCCGCATGTCCGGTGGGCCACGGGTGCTGCCCTCTTCCGACACTTGTGTGAGGACGATCCTGGGTGAATACAGCAAAGAGTCTCGACATACTCGTCTCCGACGCCGACGAGAAGACCGTGCGTCCTTTCGGCACCTTGATCACCACGGATGTCGTCCAGGCCATGGACATCCCCTTCTATCCCGGCCGGGTCATCGAGGGCGGAGACATCGGATTCCGCTATCGCGGACGCGCGGCCTTACGGACGGCGCAGATCCTTCCCGACCCCGAGGTGGAAGTCCGCTGGCTCGAACGCCATTTGCATCTGACCCAGCTCTTCGTCACCCTGGGCGCGCCTTTCGTCATGGTGCTCACTCCGCCCAATCACGAGAACGACGCGAAGCTGCCCGACCTCGACGCCGCACGCGCCCTGCGTTTCCCCGCCAACAGCGCTTTTCTCCTCCACCTCGGCACCTGGCACGACTTTCCCATCGCGCTGGACCGGCCGGTCACCACCCTCATCGCCAATTCCGCCGAGGTGGTGGAGGCGCTGCGGACGGCGGAAGGGCCACGGGAACTCGACAGCGGCGACGTCCTCAAGGTGTCGCTCAGCGACCGGTTCGGGGTCACGTTGCGGCCCCTGCTGCGATGAGGGGCGCCCCGCCGGAGGACGTCGGCGCCGCGCTCGACCGGCTGGAGTCACTTGATCCCGGTATCAGGGCATTCATCGCCGAGCCGGGACGCCGGGCCCGGGTGGCCGCCGAGTCCCGTCGGCAGGCCGCCTCGGACGGGCCGCTCGCCCGGGTCCCGGTCGCGGTCAAGGACGTCTTCCGGGCCGAAGGACTGCCCACCCGGGCTGGTTCCGCCCTGCCCGCCGCGCTCTTCGCCGGGCCCGAATCGGCGGTGGTGCGCCGGGTCCGCGAGGCGGGCGGCGTCGTCCTCGGCAAGACGCACCTGGACGAGTTCGGGTGCGCCGAGCCCGGCCCGACCCGCAACCCGCACGACCGGGCCCGGACGCCCGGCGGTTCGAGCGCCGGATCGGCGGCCGCGGTGGCCGCGGGCATCTGCTCCGTGGCCATCGGCGCACAGACCCAGCGCTCCGTCACCGCTCCGGCCGCCTACTGCGGCGTCGTCGGATACAAACCCACCCACGGGCTGATCCCCTACGACGGCGTGCCCCTGGCACCGTCCGCCGACACCATCGGGATCTTCACCCGCGACATGGCCACCCTGACCACCGCAGCCGCCGCGCTCACCGGCGTCGTCGCCGCCCCCGGCGAGGCGCCCCGGCTCGCCGTACCCGACGGCTACCCGATGGAGCTGGTGCAGCCCGCCGCGCGCCGCGCGTTCACCGCGCTGCTCACCGCGCTCGAAGAGGCGGGCGCTGACGTCGTCACCGTGCCCGCCCCCTGGCAGGACGACGTGGAGAGCTGGCTGCGCACCTGTGACGACCTGATGCTCGGCGAACTCGCGGGCACCCACGCCGAGTGGTACCCCCGGTACGCGCCGCGCTACAGGGCCCGCACGGCGGCGGCGATCGACGCGGGACGGGCCCTGCCCCGCGGGCGGATCGCGCGGGCCCGCTCCCGGCTGCCCGTGCTGCGGCGCCGGCTGGCCGCCGGGCTGCGGGCGACCGGCGCTGACTGCTGGGTGTGCCCTTCAGCCCTCGGCCCGGCGCCGCTCGGCTACGACCACACCGGCGACATCGAGACGACCGTCTTCTGGTCATGGGCGGGCCTGCCCACCCTCAGCCTCCCGGCCGGCCGCGCCGTCCCCGCCGACGGCGGCCCGCCCATGCCCGTGGGGTTGCAGTGCGTGGCCCCGCACGGCCAGGACCCGTTGCTCCTGGCCGTCGCCGACTGGCTGGAGCGGAAGCTCGGCGGCACAGCGGCGCTACAGAGCGGACTTTTCCACCGAGGAGCCAACTGACGTGACCTCACCCCCACCCCCACCCCCACCCCCGTCCTCACCCCCGACTCCGGCCCCGCCCCCGCCCTGCCCCGACATCGGAACGCACGCCGAGCCGGGAAGAACGCCGGCTCCCGCCTCCGAAGCACGCGTCACCGCCACCCTGGCCGACACGTCGGTCGTCATCCCCGTGAAGGACGACCCCCTGGTCGTCCAGTGCGTGGCGAGCGTCGACGAGGAGGTGGAGATCGTCCTGGCTCTCAACGGCGCCGACGAGGCGACCCACCGCCGTATCCGGGCCCTGGACCGGCCGGTGCGGGTGGCCGAGATCGACGAACCGAACCTGGGCGCCGCGTACAACGCGGCCATCGACGCCGCGGGCAGACGCTATGTCCTGCTCATGGACTCCGACTGCGTCTTCCTCCCCGGCACCATCCGCGCCCTCGCCGAAGCGGCGGCCGACCACCCGGTGGTCAAGGGCAGGGTCCGGTTCCGCTCGGCCCGAGGGCGGCTCAGCCGCTGGATCGAGCAGTCCCGCTCCTTCCAGATCGCCGACCACGTCAACGCCTATTCACCGCCGCTCATCTACGACCGGGACATCGTGGACCGCATAGGCGGATACCACTACTCCGGCCTCATCCACTGGGAGGAGGACCGCGAATTCGACTTCCGGCTCCAGCTCGCCGGAATCCCCGTCGCCTACCTCCCGGACGCCGTCGTCGAACACGCGCCGCAGAGCGGACTCACCGACCTGCGCAGCGGACTGCGCTACGGGATCGGCGAAGGCATCGGACAGGAGCTGGGCCTGTTCCCCACGCCCCGGATGCGGTGGCGGCTCGCGAACGACCTGGGCTCGATCGTCAGCATCGGCCGCCGCAAGGGCCCAGGGCCCGCCTTCTACCGCACCGCCTGGCTGACCAGTTACCACCTCGGCACCCTCTACCAGCACCTGCGCGACCCCTACGGAGTACGGCCGCACTACCCCCGCACCGCCCGGCGGGTCCGGGCCCACCCCGGTGTCCCCGGGCACTCCACCCTGCTCAGCGGCGAACAGCGGGCCCTGCTGCGGGCCTCACACGAGCGCCAGGGCCGCCGCATCACCTCCGGGCCGCAGGGACGCGTCCCGTCCTGACCGCCCGCGCAGCCCCCTTCGCAGCCCCGCCCCGCCCCGCCCTGCCCCGCCCCCACCTCTCTTCGAAGCCCCGCCCGCCTTGCCCCCGCCCCCACCAGAGTCCTTCCATGGAGGATGCTGTGCTCTCTCCCTCAGCCCCGTCGCGCCTCGCCGTCATCGGCTGCGGCGCCGCGGCCCGTGCGTGCCATCTGCCCGCGCTCGCGGAGGGCGGACCGTTCCGGCTGACCCACCTGGTCGACACCGTGCCCGCGCACGCGCACCAGGCCGCCGACATCTACCGCGCCGCCTGCGCCACGGCCCGTACCGCACCGGGAGAGGTCGCCCTCGGCACGGAACCGGCGGACATCCTGCCGGAGATCGACGCCGCGATCATCGCCACGCCGCACGCCACCCACTTCCCCCTCGCCGACACGCTGCTGCGGGCGGGCAAACACGTCCTGCTGGAGAAGCCCCTGGCGCTCACCACGGAGGACTGCGGGCGCATCGCCGCCGCCGCCCGGGCGGGGAACGCCCTCGCCATGCCCGCACACGTGCGGCGGCTCTTCCCCGCCGCCCCGTGGGTGCGCAGGACGCTGGCGGAGGGCAGGCTCGGCCGGGTGACCTCCGTGACCTGGCGGGAAGGGCACCCCTACGCGTGGCCGCTGCTGACCGGATTCATGTTCGCGCCGCCGGACGAGGGCGGCGGCGTCCTGCTGGACACCGGCCCGCACGTGCTCGACCTGCTGCATCACTGGTTCCCCGGCCCGGCCGAGGTCGTCTCGTGCGCCCACAACGGCGGTTCGGGCGCCGAGAGCGAGATACGGCTGCACGCGACCTTCGGCGGCACACCGTCGGAGATCCACCTCAGCAGGCTGCGCTCCCTCGGGGACACCTGCACCCTGCACGGGACCACGGCCGACCTGACGGTGGGCACCGGCTTCCCCGGCACGTACGAACTGCGGAACAGGGACGGCGCCCTGGTGGCGGAGGGCGCCGTGCCCTTGGAGCCGCCGGCCCGCGACACCTGGGTGGGACTGTTCAGCGGCCAGCTCGAACAGTTCGCCGGAGCCATCGCCAGGCACACCGGAACACCTGGGGCGCCGGGCGACGACACGAGGTCGGCGGCCACCCTGGCCGAGGCCGAGACGGCCGTGCGGCTGCTGAGCGCCGCCCGCGACTCCGCCCGCGCCGCCGACGTCACCCCGCTGCCCCGGCCGGCCGAAGGCCCCCGTCCCGCCCCGCAGCACCCGCCGGGCCGGATCGCGGTGACGGGGGCCAGTGGCTTCATCGGCTCCCACCTCACCCAGCGGCTCGTCACCGGCGGCTCCACCGTGACCGCGGTCGTACGCGACCTCGCCAAGCTGGCCCCGCTTTCCCACCTCGCCGGACCGCGGCTCCGGCCGCACCACGCCGACATCCGCGACGCCGACGCCCTCGCGGAGGCGTTCCGCGGCTGCGACACCGTGGTGCACACCGTCCACGGCGGCGAGGGCACCCCCGAGGAGCAGTGGTCGGTGGGTGTCGACGGCACCCGCGCCGCGCTCGCCGCTGCCCGCCGCGCCGGTGTGCGCCGCTTCGTCCACGTCAGCACCGTCGCCGTCTACGACGACAAGGGCCGGAGCCGGATCGACGAGTCCGCACCCCGCCTCGCGCACAGCCCAGGGGCACGGGACTACGCCCACCAGAAGCTCGCCGCCGAGGAACTGGTCCTCGCCTCCGGCAGCGACGGGCTGACGACAGTCGTCGTCCAGCCCACCGTCGTCTACGGGCCCGGCAGCCCGGCGTGGACCCTGACCCCGCTGCGCAGGCTGCGCGAGGGCAAGACGGCCCTGCCCACGGGCGACGAGGGCGGCACGTGCAACGCCGTCCACGTCTCCGACGTCGCCGACGCGCTGATCGCCGCCGCCACCCGGCCGGCGCCCGAGCAGGCGCGGATGCTGGTGTCAGGACCCGAGACGCTGCCGTGGGGCCGGTTCTACGACGCGTACAGGGAACTGCTGGGCACCCCCGAAGCGGCGACCTCCGGCGCGCCCCCGGAGGAGTGGGAACGCGCCCTGTACGACAGCCACGCCACGGTCTCGACCGACACCGTGACCGCCTTCGGCTGCCCGCCCCGCACCGGCTTCCGCACCGGCTTCGCGCATACGGCGGCCTGGGCCCGCTGGGCGGGGATCGTCCAGTGAACGGCCCGGACAGGCCCGTGCCCGACGCCGGCACCGTGCTCGCCATCGCACCGCACCCGGACGACGAACTGATCGGCGCGGGCGGCTCGCTGCTCCTGCACGCGAAGGCGGGGCGACACGTCGCGGTCGTGCACGTCGTCGGCCGGGAGCCGACCCTCACGGAGGAACTGTCCGAGGAGCGGTACGCGGCCGAGATCGACCTCGCCGCGCGGCGGCTCGGCGTCGCGGAGCACTTCTGCCTCGACGCCCCCTCCCGCGACCTGCTGCCCCGTCGCGAACTGCGGATCGCGCTGGCCGCCGCCGTGCGACGGCTGCGCCCCGCCGTCGTGTACCTGCCGCACGCCGACGAGGGCGACCGGGAACACCGGCTGGTGCACGAACTCGCCCGTGACGCCCTGTGGATGGCCAGCGCCGACTTCTTCCCCGAGGCGGGCCCGGAACCCGCGCCCCCGCCCCGCCTGGTGCTGGCGTACGAGGTGTGGACCCCGATGCGGGAGTTCTCCCACGCGGTGAACATCTCCTCGGTCATGGCCGAGAAGGTGCACGCCATGCGGGCCTACGCCTCCCAGCTCCACCATGTGCCCTGGGACGAAGCGCTCGAAGGGCTGGCCCGCTACCGGGGAGCCGTCGCGCAAGGTGGCGGCCACGCCGAGGTGTTCGGCGTGCTGAACCTCGCCCACCACGAGGGCCTGGCCCGGCACCGGGGATGACCGGCTCGCGGCCCGCCACGGCCCGCCACGGCCCGCTGTGGTCCGCCGCGGCGCGCACCGGCGGGCAGGGTCCGGCTACGCCACCAGGCCCGTGACCGTACGGACGTGCTCCTCCGCCCAGCCGCGTACGGTCGCGGCGCGGAAGACAGCGCGGCTGTACGTCCACGTCACGGTCAGCCGGTCGCCGGTGCCGGCGATCTCGCACTGCACCTCGAGCGGATGGGGACGGCGCCACTCCCCGTGGACGAAGGGCCCGGTGTCCGCCTCCGGTATCCACCCAAGGAAGGGGCCCGTGGAGCCCAGGGGGCCCGGGCGCCCGAGGAAGTCGAACGAGACCTCGGCGGACGGCAGCAGGCCGAGTGCCGTCGCCGCAGGGGAGGACCCGTACGTCCGCAGCGCGCCCCAGCCCAGGCCCCCGTGCGGGGGGCGGGGCCGCCGCAGGAACGCGGCGAGGCCGTCGGCCGTGTCCACACGTACCGGTACGGAGGCGGTGAACCAGCCGGTCGTCCGGAGCAGGTCCACGTCGTCCGCGAGGGTGTGGCCCCTGCCGTGGTGCAGGGTGTCGATCCGTACCGCCCGAGTGCCGCTCGCCCCGGCCAGCACCCGGCCCAGCGCGTACAGCAGCATCTCGGCGGGCGGTCCCGGCGTCCGCCGCAGCAGCGCCCCGGCCACCTCACCGCCGATGGTCCGGACGACCTCGGCGGCCGAACCGGCGAGATTGTCGCGGAGCGGGTCGGCCCCTGGCACGTCCGGCCGCAGGGGGCCCGTCGGCTCCCCCTGCTGCCGCCAGTACGCGGCCTCGGCCGCGGCGGCGCCGTGCGCGTGGCGCTCGACCGCCGCGATCCACTCGCGCAGCGACGTCCCTTCGGGTTCCAGTCGCGGCGAGCCGCTGTCGTAGGCCGCGGCGAGATCGGCGGCGACGATGGACCAGGACAGCCGGTCGATGCCCATCTGGTGCGCGACGAGCAGGAGCCGGCCCGTACGGTGCGCGCCGCGCCGCAGGAGACGGGCCCGCAGGAGCCGGCCGCCTGCGAGGTCCAGCGAGCGGTGGAGGGCGCTGCCGGTGTGCCGTACCGCCTCCGCGACCTCGGCGGGGCCCGCGTCAGGGGGCAGATCGGTGACGTCCATGAGCGCGGCCCCGGGGACGGCCTCGGCCGGTGTCACGCGTTGGCGGGGGCCGGGCCCCTCCGCCCCCGGGGCTCCCGTGTCCTCGCGTACGGACAGCCGGAGCGAAGGGTGTGTCCGTACCACCGCGGCCAGTGCCAGGCTGAGTCGTGCCGGATCGGTTCCGGGGGCCGTGCGCAGCACCGCGTACTGGTTGTGGTGGTCGCGGTCCGGCGTCGGCAGCGACAGCCCGTCGGCCTGGGACGGCGCCAGGGGGAACCATGCCGACACGGCCCCGTCGGGGGCCGGGCGCGGCCGTGGCGAGCGGACGAGCGCGGCCAGCCGCCGGGGGGTGGTGTGTGCCAGCACGGCCGAGACGGGCAGGTCGTAGCCGGCCGCGCGGAACCGCTGCGCGACGTCCATCGCGGTGAGGGAATCGCCGCCCAGGACCAGCAGATCGGCGTCCGGGGCCGCGAGCGCGGGCAGCCCGAGGCAGTCCGTGAAGATCTCGCGCAGCGTCCGTTCGGCCGGGCCCGAAGGGCTCGCGGGGTGGGAGGGGCCGGCGGAGGGGCTCGCAGGGCTTGCGGGGCTGGAGGAGCTTGGCGGACTTGAGGGGCCCGGGACGGTGGAGTGCCCGTTCTCCGTGGTCGCCGCCGCCAGTTCCCGCAGCCGGGCGACGTCCGCCTTCCCGTTCGCGGTCAGCGGCAGCTCCGGTACGTCCCGCAGCAGCACGGGCACCTGGTGCGGCGGTAACCGCTCGGCCAGCGCGGCGCGCAGCTCCGCGTGTCCGCCGCCCCCGGGTGCGTCCGACTCCGGTACTGGCCCGTCGGCCCCGTCGCGTACGAGGAAGGCCACCAGCCGGGGACCGGCCGGACCGGGAGCGGCGATCACCGCGGCGGCCCCGATACCGGGCATGGCCGCGAGCACCGCTTCCGTCTGCTGCGGCTCCACGCGGTGCCCGCGGATCTTCACCTGCCGGTCGGCCCGGCCCACGAACCGCAGCGCGCCGTTCGGCTCCCTGACGACGAGGTCGCCGGAGCGGTACCGGCGCGTGGCGGCCGGGCCGCCGGGGGCGGGCAGGAAGCGTGCGGCGGTCTCCCGTGGTGCGCCGAGGTAGCCGTCCGCCAGCCCGGGCCCTCCGATGTGCAGCTCGCCCGGCACACCGTCGGGCACCGGAGACCCGTCCGGGCCCAGGACGGCGAGGGCGCAGCTCGCCGCGGGCCCGCCCAGCGGAACGACGGCGGGCGCCCGGCGTACGTCCGGAACCGTGTGGACCGTGGCTATCTGCGTCTCCGTCGGCCCGTAGGCGTTGCGCAGCCGCCGTGCGGGTATCGCCGCGCACCAGTCGCGCAGCTCGGGGGTGAGCAGCAACTGGTCGCCGCCGCTCATCACCTCACGCAGCTGCGGTGCCTGACCGGCGCCGACGAGCCGGTGCAGGATCTGGGGCGGCAGCACCGCCCTTCCGACACGGTGCGCCCGGAGCGCCGCCAGGAGCGCGCGGGGGTCGTGGCGCTCCTCCTGTGTGGCCACGACGACGGTGGAGCCCGCGCACAGGGTGGGGAAGATCTCCTGGGTGGAGGTGTCCCAGGACAGCGTGGAGAAGTGCAGCACCGGGCCGGAGAGGTCCGCGTCCGGGTCGGCCAGCAGCCAGTCGACGAGGTTGTCCAGCGACCGCCTGGGCATGATCACGCCCTTCGGCTCACCGGTGGAGCCGGAGGTGAAGAGGATGTAAGCGGGTGCCTCCGGCGCCGCGGTCCGCGCCGGTGGCGGGAAGGAGGCCGACGGCGGGACGGACGCCGGTGACGCGACGGCGGCCGGTGACGCGACGGATCCGTCCGGCGCCCCCGCGCCGTCCGGCCTGCCGTCGTCCCGCAGCGTCAGCGGCCGTCCGGTCAGCGCGCGAGCGGCGTCAGCCGTGCTCCGGTCGGCGATGACCTGCCGGACACCGGCCCGGCGCATCAGCCGCCGGTTGTACTCCGCCGGATGACTCTCGTCCAGCGGCACGTAGGCCGCGCCCGCCCGGAGCACACCCATGACGGCGACGATGCTCGCCGTCGTACGTCCGCAGGCGAGCCCGACCATGCGCGGGCGCCCGCGCGCCTCTTCCCGGAGAGCCGCGGCGACGGCGGCCGAACGGGCCTCCAGCAGACCGTAGGTGAGGTCGCCGCCCGTTCCGGTCACCGCGAGCGCGTGCGGGGTGCGCCGTACCTGGCGCAGGAAACGCTGGATCAGATCCGGCGGGCTCACAGGAGCGCCCGCTGCCAGAGGTCCCGGTGGCGGCGCAGATGGGGGGCGTCGGCCCGCTCGGTGATCTCCGGAGGGTTCTCGACGAGTTCGGCGAATCCGGGCACCCCCCGCGCGGCCCAGGTGTCCATGGTCCTGAACGTGACGGTCTGGCGCTCGGCCACGAGATCGATCAGGCCGACGCGGTCGTCCTCCGGCAGCCCGTACGCGTCGCAGAACAGCCGCAGCCTCCGGGGCACGTCCACCTCGGCCCAGCCGACGCTGCGGCAGTAGGCGGGGGTGTGCAGCGGAACGAGATACCACATCGCCTGGGCCAGATCCCAGGTACGGTCGGCCGGGGCGGCGAAGTCCCAGTCGATCAGCGCCGAGGGAAGGCCGTCGGAGTAGAGCAGATTATAATTGGCGATATCGTTGTGGCAGATGATTTCGCCGGTTCGCGGCGCACCGACCATGAATCGCCAGCGGGCATTCTCCGGCGGCGTGAAATCCGCGACGGCGTCGTGGTATTCCCTGATGAGATGAGCCGCGGCCCGTAGCGCTTCGTCGGTCTGCCATGGTGCCCGGATGGGCGGATATCCCACTTCGCCGGGCAGGTAGCTCAGGTACTCATAGCCTTTTTCCTCGTCCACGTCGAGGAGCCGCGGGGCGCGCGTGAAGCCGGACTTCGCCAGGTGGTCGAGGAGCGCGTGCACGGCGGGCGACCAGGGGCCGGTGCTGCGGCGAACACGGTTTCCCTGGCGGACCACTTCGGTGAGGTGCCCGCCGTGCAGCGTTTCCTCCGCCCCGGGGGATTCCGGCTCGGGCCCGGGAATGCCGGGATATTCGTCTCCGTGGTCGTCGGGATGGCTACGGCGATTTCTCGGCACGGTGGCTTTCCTCCGGCTGACGGTCAGGACTCCACCGGGCCCGGACACGGGGCATGGGCACTCTCTTGGGGCCGGCGTCATTTCTTGATAACGCGTTCCCCTCGGCCAGTCAACGCCGCGTTCTCCGTTGCGGCCGGACGTGCCGAAGGCCGACGTCGCCGGGATGGCACCCGGTCGCTCCGCTGCTCGCGGAGTCCGCGCCGCACCTGATGATCACGCGATGGCCGTACCCGATCCCCTCCGGTCCCACAGCAAGAACGGGAAACAGGCCTGAGGCATCAGGAGCGGTCGAACAACGTGACGACGCTCTGCGGTGCTTCCCCGCCGAAGAAGATTTCCAGGTTCTTCGCCGAGCGGTCGGCGGCGTCGCGACTACGTGGGAACAGCCGTTCTTCGTAGGCGGTGAGCGCGACCTCGATGTCGGAGTGTTCAACCAGCCCGTTCGCCAGGTCCGCACCGTCGTACATGGCGAGGTTCGCGCCCTCGCCCGCGAAGGGCGACATCAGATGCGCGGCGTCGCCGACGAGCGTCACGCCGGGCACCCTGTCCCATTTGAGCCCGACGGGAAGAGCGTGGATGGGCCGGAGCCACGGTTCCGCGTCGCTCTGTGTCACGAAGGCGGTGAGCAGTGGCGACCAGCCGTCGAACTCGTCGGCGAGTTGACGGAGGCCCGCGGACGGGTCGCCGAAGTCGATCGACCTCACCCACTCCTCGGGCTTGTTCAGCGCCACGTATCCGCGCACGTGCCCGTCGGCGTAGCGATGGGCGATGATGCCCTTGCCCGGCGCGACCGCCATCAGCGTGCCGTTGCCGATCGCGGCCAGGGTCGCCCGGCTGTTCCGGCCGCCCGAGGCGAGGGCGATCTCGACGAAGCAGGTCCCGCTGTAGACAGGCCTGGCGGGAGTGAGCAGCGGACGCACCCTTGACCAGGCCCCGTCCGCGCCGACGACGATGTCGGCACGCGCGGCGGAACCCTCCGCGAAAGTGAGGTCGTAGCCGCCCTCCACACGGTGCCGGACCGAGGCGAGCCTGTGACCCCACCTGATCGTCCCGGGTGCCAGTGAGTCGATGAGCAGGCGCCTGAGTTCGCCACGGTCCACCTCAGGACGGGCCGAACCGGGGTCCGCGGGCATGTCGAACAGAACCGTGCCGTGGCGGTCGACCACACGCTTGGCGTCCTCGCCCGGGCGGACCAGAGCGAGGAACTCGTCATAGAGACCAGCTGCGCGAAGCGCGACCTGGCCGATCTCTTCGTGGATGTCGAGCAAGCCGCCTTGTGCGCGGGTCGTCGCCGAAGCCTCACCCTCGTAGATTGTCGCGGCGACACCGTGAGTCTGAAGCACCCGGGCGAGCGTCAGGCCGCCCAGTCCCGCTCCGACGATGGCGATGGTCTTCTGCACGCTGCGCTCCTCTGTCGCGTCGGCACGCGCCGACGATGGTCAGCGCCGAAAGCGGACGGGATGCCCGGTCTCGGCAAGGAGACGCTCACCGATCAGAACCATCTGCGTCGATGTACAAGCGATGTTCGGCGGACGGACCTGCGGAACATCGTTTTTCGCGACGCCGCGACTATAACTTGGCACCCGCCTCGCGGCGACCGGGGCCCCTCACGCTGTGACGTACCGCCACCTGACTTCACCTGGGACGGCCACACCCTCGTCGAGCAGACGACCACGGCGCCCGAACTGCCCGACCCGGTCACCCTTCCAGCGTCCAGGTGCCGCCCGCTCCCGTGAACGCTGCACCAAGTAGACCCGGACGCCGTCGCGCGTGCGGAACTCTCAGCCGGGACCGGCCCGGTCCGGGGTGACCAGACGGCGTACGGCGTCGGTGATCGTCGTGCGCTGCTGGGCTGGAGGGACCAGCGAATTGACGTCCTCGGTGTGGTGCTGCCACATGTTCGCCAGCGCGAGCACGAGAGCCAGGATCTCCGCGGCCGGTTTGTCCTGTCGGACAGTGCCCCGCTGCTGGGCGGCCTCGATGGCGGCGATCTTGTCCTGCATCGAGCGGGCGATGACGCCGGGCGTCGGCCGTCGGGTGCTTTCCAGCGCGTACCAGGTGAGGAAACGCATGACCCGGGGGTGCTGCTGCCCGGCGTCGTACAGGCGGCCGCCGTATTCGGGCAGGTCGTCGGCGTCGACGGGGACCGCGTTCACAGTCTGCTCGGCGATCGCCTCGTAGACGGCCTCGAACAGGCCCTCCTTCCCGGCGGCGAAGGAGTACACCAGGCCGGGGCTGATCCCGGCGCGTTTGGCGAGCCGGTCCACGCGGGATCCTGCCAGGCCGAACTCGGCGAACTCGGCGAGGGCGGCTGCCATCAGCTGCTCGCGCTTGCGGTCGGGGTCACGCGTTGCCATGACCACCACCCTCTCTTAATGAACGTTCATTTGACAACTCGGAGCACCCTCCGCATGCTGAGCGAAGTAAATGAACATTCATTTAGGAGGCTTGTCATGGTCCGCCACTGGACTCCCGCCGACATCCCCGACCTCGACGGCCTGACCGCACTGATCACGGGCGCCAACAGCGGCATCGGCTACCGCACCGCCCAGGTCCTGGCGGGACACGGCGCCCGCGTCCTGCTCGCGGGCCGGCGCCCCGACTCCCTGGCGGACGCCGCCCGCCGCCTGCGCACGGACGTGCCCGGCGCCCGCCTGGAGACGATGGGACTCGACCTCGGCGACCTGACCGCGATCCGTGAGGCGGCCGCCCCGCTCGCCGCAGGCGAGACCCTTGACCTCCTCATCAACAACGCCGGCGTGATGGATGTCCCGGAGCGCCGACTCACCCGCGATGGCCTCGAACTCACGGTAGGCACCAACCACCTCGGCCACTTCGCGCTCACCGCGCATCTGATGCCGGCCCTGCGACGCTCCTCGGCTGCCCGCGTCGTCACGGTCAGCGCCCTCGCCGCCGCCTGGCGCTCCGGCGATCTCGGTGACCTGATGAGCGAGCGCGGCTACCGCCCGATGAGCGCGTACGCCAAGTCCAAACGCGCCAACGTCGTCTTCACCCAGGAACTCGCCCGCCGGCTTGCCGGCAGTACGCACCGGGCCGTGACCGTCCATCCGGGCTCGGCCGTCACCAACCTTCAGCGCCACACCTCCACCAGCCGGACGGGACGCCTGCTCGTGGCCCTCGCCTCCCGCACACTGATGGGCTCTGCCGACGGCGCGGCCTGGCCGTCCCTCTACGCGGCAACCCACCCCGCGGTCGCCAGCGGGGCCTATCTCGGCCCGGCCGGACGCGACCAGACCTCCGGCGCGCCCAAGGCGGTCCGGCTGCCCGCCGGAGCCGACGACCCCGAGCTGGGCGCCTGGCTGTGGCACGAGAGCGAGCGGCTGACCAACGTCACCTTCCCTGTCCCGCAGACGTGACCTCACCCTGAGGGAAGGAAGCCCGTCACCAGCTCCGACGGATTCGTCCCGGACCCCGGACCCCGGACCCGGCGGCCGGCACCGTGCCGCACTGGAAGCGGAGGCCAAGGCCGAGGTGCCGGCGATTCGGGCTGCGGCTGACCCACGGCCACGAAACGCAACAGGTGCCGGCCGAGACTCGGCCAGCACCGTGGGCGTACTGATGGTGTCGGGAGGGGGACTCGACCACTACGCCCACGGGCTGGTCCAGCGAACGCGGCTGGAGGTGGGGTGAATGGTCCGCTCGACCGCTTCTTCGACGAACGGAAAGCGCGAGGCCGCGTCTCGGGAAGAGCCGTCAGGGGCGCCTGGTGCGGTGGGCCAAGTTGAGGGGGCCGTTGCTCCGGAGAGAGCGCTGCCGCGCTGCGGATGGCTCGTCGCGTCGGCCGAGGTGCGGGTGCGTCGCTGCTGCGCGGCGCTGGTCGCGGGGGTAGCGGCGTACGCGTCCTACATCCATCAGCGGCACTTCGCGCTACAGGGTGGCGCGGACGCGGTGACGGCGATGCTGTGGCCTCTGTCCGTCGGTGGTCCCCTTCTGCTGGCGACGCTGGGATTGCTGAAACCGGCACGGCATGTGAGGGCCTGTCGGCTCGCCCCGTTTCGCGCCGCATACGCTGGAATGGCGACCCTTGCAGGACCTGTGCGCGGCCGTGCCGTGGGAGGTGCAGGGGCCATCGGTGGCTCAAGGCGGAGGGGCGGATGCCCGGACCGATGCCGTTCCGGCGGACGGTGCTCCCGGCGTGGGCCGGGACAGGCGGAGGATCTGGCGGGACGCCAGGGGCGCCGCGCTGCACAGGACGATCGCCGTGGCGCTGAGGGCGAGCGTGCCGCGCAGGGTGAAGAGGTGTGCCGCGGGGCCGACCAGCGCGTAGCCGACGGGGACGAGCAGCAGGGGGCCTGTACCGCACAGCGACATCACGCGGCCGAGGCGCTGGACGGGGACGTGGTCCTGCACGAAGCATGTCCAGTTGACCATCGCGAGGTCCATGCCCGCGCCGGCGACCACCATGGACGCCATGAGGACGGGCAGGCCGCTCTCGCTCGCCATGGCGAGGAACGGGAGCGCCATCGTGCCGGTACCGAGACAGATCAGCACTCCCGTGGCGGCGGGTCGCCAGAGCATGGCCGCGGTCGCTCCGGCCGCGAGACCCACCGCGAGCGCGGTGACGGCAAGGCCCCACGGCCGGGCACCGCCGAGCGTCTGTGCCGCGTAGAGGGGCCCCAATACCTGGAAGCCGGCCAGCCATACCGTCAGGGTCACGGCGTTCTGGAGGGTGAGAGCCCACAGCCAGCGCCGGCTGCGGAACTCCCGCCAGCCCTCGCCCATGTCGGCCAGGACCGTGCTCCGCCGCCGAGCCGCGGGCAGGGGCAGGGGCAGGCCGATGCGGGAGAGCAGGAGCGCGGCACCGAGGAAGCTCAGCGCGTCGCACGCGGTGACCCAGCCGGGCCCTGCGGCGGCGGTGAGGAGCCCGCCGAGGGCCGGGCCCAGGGTCTTGCACCCGTTCTGCGCGAGGCGCAGCAGTGCCGTGGCCCTCTGGCGCTGGGCGGCGTCGACGAGGCGCGGGATCACCGCCTGCTCGCCCGAGGCGAAGAACGCGGCGGACGCGCCGGTGAGCAGGGCGAGCCCGGCCAGTTGCCACACGCGGGCCGAGCCGGTCAGCAGCAAGACGGCCGCCGCTGCCTGGGCCAGGCCGGACACCAGGTGGGCGGTGACCATCACGTGCCGGGCGGATGTGCGGTCGGTGACCGTCCCGCCGAGCAGGGCCAGAAGGGGCTGAGGGAGCATCCGGGCCGCGAGGACGAGTCCCAGGCCGCCCGAGCCGCCGCCGATCTGGAGCACGGCGAAGGGCAGCGAGACGGTGGACACGGCGGAACCCAGCTGGGACAGGACCTGCCCGCTCCAGAAGTACCGGTAGGGCCCGCGGCGCAGCGGGCCCAGCGCCGCGCGGATGCCGCCCCCACGACGGCCCGCGCCGGGCTGTCCTCCGTTCGGCGTCAACGGTCCTGGAGCAGGTCGCGCAGGACGTCACCGATCGCGGCCAGCGGAGCCGGGCCGGTCATGGTGAGATGCCGGCAGGCGATCGGGTAACCGGTCACCTTGCCGTCCACGAACGGCTGCCAGTTCTCGTGGGTGCGTCCGCTCGGGGCGTCCTGCGACGCGGAGAAGTAGGCCACGTCGCCGTCGAACGACGTGGCGGGGACGTATTTCCTGGACAGCACGTAGTGGTCGCGGTGGAGGTCGAACATGCGGTGGAAATGGTGCCGTTCCAGCAGGGCGTACGGGCTGCCGAGCGCGACGAGCCTGGCATGCAGCGCGTCCAGGTCCGGCGCGCGTTCCACGGTGCGTGCCGCCTCGGCCGGGTCGAGTTCACTCAGCATCGTGAGGAAGTACGCCGTGATCGCGTCCTCGCGGACGAAGTCG
Source organism: Streptomyces sp. NPDC054796 (assembly GCF_053611545.1). Taxonomy (NCBI): domain Bacteria; kingdom Bacillati; phylum Actinomycetota; class Actinomycetes; order Kitasatosporales; family Streptomycetaceae; genus Streptomyces; species Streptomyces sp. NPDC054796. The sequence continues at coordinate 44,985 of NZ_JBSHAO010000006.1, forward strand.
TCGGTGGAGACCGTACTCGACCGCGCGGGGGGCGGGTTGGAGTCGAGGAGCGCCAGCAGCCCGACGCTCTCCCCGGCCTCTCGTACCTGGCGGGCCATCTCGAAGGCGACGCGCCCGCCGAAGGACCAGCCCAGCAGGTGGTAGGGGCCGGTGGGCTGGATCCGCCGGATCTCCCGCAGATAGTCGGTGGCCATCGCCTCGACCGATCCCGGCGTTCCGGGGGCGGTGAGCGCGCGCGCCTGGAGCCCGTAGAGCGGGCGGTCCGCGAGGTGCCGGGCAAGACCCGCGTAGCCCCAGCTCAGTCCGAGCGCCGGATGGACGCAGAAGAGGGGGGCACGCGAGCCGTGCGGACGCAGGGGCAGCAGGACGTCCAGGGACGCCTCGGGCGTGGTGGGGATACCCAGTCCCGCGGCCAGTGCGGCGACGGTGGGGGCGTCGAACAGGGTGCGCATCGAGATCTGCGTGCCCAGCGTCGTACGGATCCGCCGGATGAGCTCGACCGCGCGCAGCGACGTACCGCCGAGCGTGAAGAAGTCGTCGTCCACGCCGACGCGGTCGCGGCCGAGCACCTCGGCGAAGACCGAGCAGAGGGTGTGCTCCTGCGGGGTACGTGGCACGGCCGTGCCGCAGGACGGCGGCGGCAGGGCGCGCAGCGCCGCGTGGTCGGTCTTGCCGTTGGCGGTCAGCGGCATCCGGCCGACGACGTCGATCAGGTCGGGCACCAAATAGGCGGGCAGGGCCTCTTTGAGGTGCGCCCGCAGGTCGGCGGCCGACGGGGCGGCACCGGCGGCGGGCTGGGCGTACGCGGCGAGGCGCGGGGTGCCGTCGTCCTCCCGGACGAGCACCGCGGCCCGCGCGATCGCCGGGTGGCGGCACAGGGTCTCCTCGATCTCTCCGGGTTCGATCCGGTGGCCGCGCACCTTGACCTGGTGGTCGGCGCGGCCCACGTACTCCAGTTGGCCGTCCGGGCGGGTGCGGACCAGGTCGCCGGTGCGGTACATCAGGGCGCCCGGCGCGAACGGGTCGGGGACGAACCGTTCGCGGGTGAGGTCCGGCCGGTTGAGGTAGCCGAGGGCCAGCCCGGGTCCGCCGACGTACAGCTCGCCGGTGGCGCCGGTGGCGACGGGCTCCCGGCGGCCGTCGAGCACGTAGGTACGGGCGTTGGTGACGGGGGTGCCGATGGGCGGCTTGTCAGGGCCGGAGAGCGGACGGCTCATGGTGACGCAGACGGTCGCCTCGGTCGGACCGTACGCGTTGATCAGGCGGCGCCCCCGGGACCAGCGCTCGGCCAGCGCACCCGGGCAGGGCTCGCCCGCGACGACCACGCTCTCCAGGCCAGGCATCGTGTCCGGCGGCAGGACAGCGAGCGCGGACGGCGGCAGCGTGAGATGGGTGATGCCCTCGTCGTCGACCAGCCGCACCAGGTCGTCCCCGGGGCGGGTCCGCTCCCGGCCGGCGAGGACCAGGGTCGCGCCGGTCAGCAGGGCCATGCACATCTCGAAGACGGAGGCGTCGAAGGTGAGGGAGGCGAATTGCAGGATCCGCGAGCGCGCGGTGAGCGCCAGCCGTTCGCGCTGCGCGGCGACGAGGCTCGCGATGCCCCGGTGGGACACGCAGACACCCTTGGGGACGCCGGTCGATCCCGAGGTGTAGATGACGTAGGCGGGGCTGTCGGGCGTGAGCGGCCTGCGGCGGCGGGCGCCGGGCGCCTCGCTCGGCGGTGTCCGCGGCCACGACGGCGCGGGGAGCACCCAGTCCCAGTCGTAGGCCGCCAGCCCGCCGGTGGGCTCTTGGTCCGTCAGCAGGCCGGCCGGCGCGCAGTCGTGGGCGACGAACCGCGTTCGCGCGGCGGGATGCGCCGCGTCGAGCGGAACGTAGGCGGCGCCGGACTTCATCACGGCCAGGACGGCGGTGACCATGTCAGCGGACGGTTCGCAGGCGATCGCCACCAGGTCTCCGGGCCCCACGCCGAGGCCCGTCAGGTGGTGGGCCAGCGCGTCGGCGCGCGCGTCGAGTTCGGCGTAGGACAGGGACCGGGACGCGCAGGAGACGGCGGTGGCCCCAGGTGTACGGGCGGCCTGCGCCTCGAACAGGGCGGGCCAGGTGGCCGCCGGGACCCCGGGGCCGGTGCCGTGTCCGGTGTCGTGCACGGTGTCCTGCCCGGAGTCGCGCACCGGCACGGAGCGGGAGACGACGGCGCGCTCCGGTGCGTCCGCGACGGACTCGACCAACTCGCGGAACGCCTCCGCGTGCCCCTCCAGGTCCCGGTCCGAGTAGAGCTGGGGATTGCCCGCGAACTCGACGTGGAACTCTCCCTGGGACCGGGTGATGTTGACATGGAGATCCGCGACGGGACCCGTCCGCACGTAGTGGCACCTGACCGCGCGGTCCTCGAACCGCACCGCGTCGTAGTCGAACAGCAGGAAGTTGACGACGGGACCCGCGTGCGCGATTCGTCCGGAGCCCGGGCGCACGGCGTGGCGCAGCTCCTGTCCTGGGTGAGCGCTGTGCCGCATCAGGGAGCGGATCTCGTCGCTCACGGTGCCGACGAGCGTGCTGAACGCCTCACCGGCGCGCACCGCGAGGCGCAGGGGGAGGCGGTTGGCGGCCATCCCAGGGGTGCGGCGGGTGGCCGGGTCGGTGCGTCCGCTGACCACGAAGTCGAGGAGCACGTCCTCGGACCCCGTCACCCGGGCCAGATGGCCGCCCAGGCACGCCGTCAGCAGGTCGACGGAGGTACGGCCGGCCGCCGCCGCGCGCAGCCGTGCCATGACGTCACGGGAGAGCGTGACCTGCGCGGTGCGCTGGCCCGGGACGGGGTCGGCCCGCCGGCCCGCCGGACCGGTCGGCTCGGGCGTACCGGTGAGGCGGTCCAGCCAGTACGCGCGGTCCTCGGCGTGGTGTGGTGAGGCGCGGTAGGCGTTCTCGTGGCGCAGGAGGGTGGCGGTCGGCTCCAGTCGGCCCTCCGGTGTGCCGGCCGCGCGGTACAGATGGCTCACGCGCCGTGCGACCAGCCACATCGAGAAGGCGTCGAAGTGGACGTGGTGGTGGCGCAGGTACCACAGGTACCGGTCGTCGGACAGCTTGATCAGTACGTACCGGAACAGCGGCGGCGCGGCCAGATCGACGGGTTCGGTGACATCGGCCTCCATCCGGGCGACCGCCTCGCCGTGCGGGTCGGGGGCGGTGGAGAGGTCGAGTGTCTCCAGGCTCCAGCCGTGCGGGGGGCCGGAGACCGGGTACGGCAGGCCGTCGCGCACGGCGACGCCCGTGTGCAGCGCGTCCGTCTCGGCGACCACCTGTGCCACGGCGTCCGCGAATCTGCCGGTGTCGATGGCCGCGGGAATGTCGCAGTACTGGGCGATGTTCCAGAGCGCGCCCGTGGCGTCGAGCTCGTGCCCCAGCCAGACCTCCCACTGGGCAGACGACAGCCCGCCACGCCCGTGCGCTTCTTCGTCCGCGCTCATGAGTGCGTCACCGCCTCCCCGCGCGCCGGCGGAACCGGGGCGACGGGTCCTCCGTCCACGATCCGCTGTTCGCGGAAGTCGGCGAAGCGCCGGGCCATGTCCCGTACGTGCGGCGGATTCTCGGACGACACGCGGGTGCTGCCCCAGTTGAACGCGGGGAGCCCGTCCGCGTAGCGGATGTCCAGCCAGCCGTCCCGCTCCAGGGCCGCCGTCGCCGCGCCCTCGTCCTTGAAGTGGAAGTCGCCCGGTTGCGAGGCCGGCGCGTGGGAGAAAGCCCCGTGATCGATGTCGCCGGGGACGTCCGACAGCCGGACGACACGGTGGGAGGTCAGGACGGCACGGACCTCCGCCGAGCACCGGGCGGGATCCTCGAAGCGCACCGACGTGTGAAAGCCAGTGATCATGGGGCGGTTCTTCCGTTCTGGAGCGCGCGTTGTGGAGGGCGCCTGTTATGGGGTGCGGACGGGGCGGCGGTCGTCGCTGACCTGGATCCGGTGGATCTCGCGGCGGTGGCCCGGGTAGTCGTTGAGCGCCTTGTGCTGGACGCAGCGGTTGTCGATGACGACGACCGTGCCCGGCGTCCAGCGGATGCGGGAGGTGAACTCGGGCCGGACCACGTGCTCGGTGAGAAAGGCGATCAGCGGCTCCGCCTCCTCGGGCGCCATCCCGGCGAGGCCCGTCATGTGGCAGGCGCTCACATACAGCCCGCGCCGGCCGGTGACCGGGTGCGTGCGCACGATGGGGTGGTGGAACTCCCGGTCCGCGCGCGGCTGGTCGCTGACCCGGACCACATCGCCCAGGCGCAGGTCGTCGGAGCGGCTGCCGTGGACCTTGGCCGCCGAGAACACCCCGTCCACGTGGTCGATACGGGCCTTCGTCCCCTCGTCCAGTGCCTCATAGGCCGCGCACATGTCCGCGACCAACGTGTCCCCGCCGGTGCCGGGGATGTCGACGCCCAACAGCACCGTGTGCGACGGCGGGATCTCGTGGTACGGCGAATCGGTGTGCCATACGCCGCCGAAGTTGACCTCTGTCGCCGGTTCCTTGATGACGCGCAGGATGTCCGGGAAGCCTTCCATGCTGCGCCCGAACGGATACCCCGTGACCCGCCCGAAGCGCCGCGCGAAGGCCAGGAACGCGGCGGGGGACAGGCCGCTCTGCTCCCGGACGCACAGCACGTGGTGCTCCGCGAGGACGTCCGCGAGGGCCTGGTGCAGGCCCGGGCCATCGTCCGCGAGGTCGATGCCGTGGACCTCGGCACCGAACGCGCCGCCCAGGGGCCGCACGGTCATGACCGCGCCGGCGTCCGGCGCCGCCGCCGACTGGGACGCGCTCATTCTCCCTCCATGCCGAGTGGTACGACCGGTCCGCCGCCGTGACCCGCTGCCGCGGTGCCGCGTGTCCAGTCCAGCGCTACGCCGCACTGGCGTGGCTTGGCCTGCCGTGCCGGGGACAGCACCTGTGTGTGGGTGGGCACCGGCTCGTGCCAGAGCGCCGTGAGGGAGCCGGGGTCGTTCTCGGACAGGTAGCCGCTCGCCAGTCCCCGGTACTGCGGAGGGACGGACGTCAGCGTGGGGACCGGCAAATCCTCGTAGAGCCGTCCGCTCCACAGGTCGCCCGTGTCCGACGTACTGCGCAGCGCGTCCGTCTCGATCGCCTCCAGCACCGGCGATCCGGGCACGAAGCGCAGGCTGTTCTCGCCGATGGGGAAGTCGTGCTCGCGGAACCAGTCCACGATACGGTCCTGCCGGTGCGCCAGCTCCGGGTCCCGGAACCGGCTGGTCATGATGACCGGGACGACCACACCGCCCGCGGCGCGGTACTGGAGACTCGTCCGCATCCGGAGCCTGAGCTGTGCCTCGGTGTCGAAGACGCTGACAGACACACGCAGTTCGGCGCGGAGCGCGGCCATCCGCGCGGCGAGTTCGTCCGGGACGGGGCGGAAGACCTTCGTGATGAAGACCGTGTGACGGCCCGACGCGTGGATCAGCTCGGTCAGGCGGGCCGCTGTCGCCCAGTCCCAGGACGCGTCGCTGTTCCAGCCGTTGCGCAGATACCCCTGGTCCTCGGGCAGGGCGTCGAGGTCCGCCCGGAACGTGTCCTCGTCGAGGATGTTCGGTACGCGGGTGCCGAAGTCGTATCCGGACTCGAAGGCGGCGCGTGCCGCGAAGCAGTTGCCGTAGCAGATCTGGCTGGCGGGCAGGCACCCGAGCATCAGATCGCTGGTGAGCGAGTCGAAGGGCAGCCCGCCCGCGCGTCCCGCCCTGATCGGGCCTCCGCGCGGGACCTTCAGGGACTTCCGCGCACCGTAGTGCCCGTAGGCCCGCGAGACGAGACGCCGCAGTTGCCTGCCCGCCTGCCCGGCGGACTCACTCGGCGCAGGCAGTCCCTCTTCTGCCGCAGCCGGCCCGACGCCGGAGGGTGTCATGTGACGCTCCCGAGGTCCGGGCCCGCGCCGGCGGACGAGGGCGACGGGGCCGCAAGGCCGACGAACGTGCGCCTGCCCCGCTTCAGGGCGCGGTGGACACTGCGCAACTGGCCGCAGCCGCCGCCCACGTCGCTCCCCGCGCTGACACAGATACTCGCGTCGAAACCGGCCTCAGCGAGCCCCCGCCTGAAGTACGCGTACCGCTCTTCGGACGACGGGCGCAAGCCGACTTCCGGGACGTCGTTCCACGACTTGAGCTTCACCGAGAACAGCGCCGGGTCGACCAGTCCGGCAAGGCGTTCGAGATCGGCGTCCGTGTCGTTGACACCGTCGAAGAGCAGGTAGTTCATGATGACCGGGGTACCGGTCTCCAGCCGGTAGTCCCGCGCCGCCTCCACCACCTGTTCCAGCGGATACGCCTTGTTCGTGGGAATCAGCCGGGTGCGCACCTCGTTGGTGGTGGCGTGCAGGGACACGCTCAGCGTCCCGATCGGCATGCTCGCCAGCCGGCGCATCTGCGGCACGATCCCCGACGTCGTCAGCGTCACCTGCTCGGCCAGCCCGTCGGCCAGCAGCCGCCCGGCCGCCTCGCGCAGGTTGTCGAAGTTGAGCAGAGGTTCGCCCATCCCGGCCACCACGACCTTCGCGAACCGGCCGCCCGGCACCTCCTCCGGCAGATCGGCCGCCGTCAGGGCGACCTGGGCGTAGATCTCCTCCGGTGTCAGGTCCCCGAGGTTTCGCTGCTTGCCCGTTTCGCAGAACACACAGCCGACGTTGCAACCGGCCTGCGTGGAGATACAGATGTGCGGCTGGCCGTCCAGACGGAAGCAGATACTCTCCACGCTGCTGCCCGAACTGGGAACCTGCCAGAGATACTTGACGCTTCCGTCGGATGATGTCTTCTTCTCGATGACGTCGATGAGGGAACTCCTCGGTGAGTGGGGGAGAGAAGTCGTGAAGCTTTAGGGCGCCGGGTCTCCTCAGACAGGAGCGGGCGCACCCTGAGCATCGGCCGGCGCGTCGACCACTTCGCCCGCGGGGACGGCGAAATAGTCCGCCGGAGCGAAGATCTTCGTGCCTTTGATCCAGCGGTTTCCCTCGAAAAGCTCGCGGCGGTGCAGGACCTGCGCGTTGTCGTACACCACGAAATCGCCCATGCGCCATTCGTGGCTGTACACGTTCGAGGGGTGCAGAACGCGCGCCAGGACCGCTTCCTTGATTTCCCGTCCCTCTTCCGCCGAGAGGCCGATGAAACGCTCGGTGTTCTCGCTCACGTAAGCGAACTCCGCCCCGTCACGCGGCGCGGTGAGGACCACGGGGTGCGACACCTCGACATGGTCCACGTTGTCGTGCGTGGGCGCCGGACGGCGTGTGGACCACAGGGGGCGGATGCGCCGCACGAGTTCCTCGGGCAGGCCGAGCCGGCTCAGCGCCGTGGTGGCGAAACTGGTGGCACCGCCCTTCTGTGGCGGAACAAGGCAGTACAACGACGCCAGGGTGGCCGGCGCGCACCGGAACTCCTGGTCCGAGTGCCAGAAATCGGTGTGATTGTCGGAGACGCCGAGCGCCCGGCCCGTCGCGTCCTGGAGGTTCGTCAGATAGCTGAGGAACGAACTCGTCGGCGCGTGGGACCACGTACGGGCGGGCTCCTCCAAGCGCCCGTCCCCCAGCCGGGCACTGAGCCGCACGAGGTCGGCGTCCTCCAGGAGCTGATCGCGGAAGACCAGGACCCCGTGCCGCCCCAGCTCCACCCGGATCTCGTGCAGGGTCTCTTCGTCAAGAGCACGGAGGTCGATATCGGTGACTTCTTTGGCGAAATTTTCGTGCAGAGATTGCGACTCCACCGGCGTAAACTCATCTCAAGCGGCGACGTGCTGTCATTGTGCAGCCACTTTCCTCCCCGTGTCGCATCGCGAGAAAACGCGCAGCTAGAGTTCCGCACTGGTTCGGGTGATTCCTCATACTGAGGAATCGGGTTATCCCTTCGTGGGTCTCCTCCGGCGGGCCCGAAATGCTTATTACCAAACTGGGTGACCCCCTGCTTCTGAGGTATTTGACAGGTCTTCGACTCATGTGATCAGACTGCCAAGAAAGCCAGCACCTTGCTCCAGAGTATTTCCTCGGCGGCAGTGATCACAGCCACCTGAACCCTCATCAGTCCTCCGCCCGTACGACGCCGGTCGGCATCAGAAGAGCGACGGGCGGCGGCACGCAACTTCGGCGCGTCGAAGGGTCACCGGTTCGTGAGTTTGTTGGAAGCGAGCCCAAGCCGGTCTGTTTCGATGCTGGGAGTGCGGGCGGGGGTGAGGCTGTCTCCCACTGGTGGATCTATGACGGGACGTGGGGAGCCCCACTGGCTACGCATCTGCGCAGTTCCTGCGCGTGCGGGTGGCGAGGTGGGGAGCGCTATCCGCTCGACGAGAAGGAAATGGCCGACGATCCCCGTGGCGTCGATATCACAGGCCCGTGTCAGGACTGGGAGCGGCATGTCGAGGAGGTCCGGGGCCGCACGGTGCCGATCCCCGGCGAGTTGGAGGGGTTGCTGGAGCGGGTGGAGCAGCAAGTAATGCCAAGAGCCGGCTGCTGCGCTACCAACTCCAGGGCATGCGCTCCCGAGGGCGGTAACGAGCGACTATTGAATTCGCGAGCGAGCTGGTGGGTCAGGGAGGCGGCGAGAGCTCTGTCGTCAGCCGCAAACGGGAAGTCAGGGGATTCGGCTGGGCCCTCTAGTACTCCAGTGTGACTTCGCGATCTTGTAAGGACCCTGGTCGGCAACGGGTGCGGTCACCGTGTGAGCATCGGGGTGCGTGGACTCCTCTCGCCTGACCAGGCCAGCAAGGTGATCACAGGACGAGTATGAGTTTGCCGCCGGGGCGGCGGGATCGGCTGAGCGTGGCCGCTTCCTGGATCTGGTCGAGGGTATAGGTGCGGGCGACCGGTACGACCAGGATGCCTTCGCCGGCGAGCCTGGCGAACTCATTCATCTGGTCGTAGCGGATCTCGGTGGTGATCCGGACGCCCAGTTCGGCTGCGGCGGCGAAGTCGGAGACGGTGAGGACACGGTCGGGGTCCCCGGTCAGCTCGATCAAGGTCGGCAGCGAGCCGCCGGCCGGACTGGGCTGGTCGGCGCGGTCGATCCGGCCCCCGGTCGGCGCGGTGTCCAGGGCGCGGTCCACGGGGCCCGGGGTCAGTGCGCTGACGCGTTCGGCCATGCCCTCGCCGTAGGCGGTCACCTGGGCGCCGATCTCTTCCAGGGCGGCGGCCCGAGTCGGCCCGGCTGTGGCGATCACCCGAATACCCCGGTGCAGCGCGAAGCGCACCGCCGCCTCACCCACCGTGGTGCCCGCGCCGTGGACGAGCAGCAGCTCACCCGGCTGGACGCCGAGGTCGTCGAGCGCGCGCCACGCCGTCTCGGCCGCCATCGGCAGCGCGGCGGCCTGCTCGGCGGTGACGCCCTCGGGAATGCGTGCCCAGGCCGGCATCAGCGCGTACTCGGCGGCGCCGGCCGTCGGGCCGTCGAAGGTGGCCGGGCCGAACACGCGGTCGCCGATCTGGACGCCGTCGACGCCCTCGCCGAGCGCGTCGACGGTACCCGCGACCTCGAGACCGAGACCGCGCGGCAGCGGCGGCAGATGGTCGGCGAGGAGACCGTCGACGAGGTGCCAGTCGGCCGGTGTCAGGCCGCACGCCCGCACAGCGATCCGGATCTGGCCGGGTCCCGGCTCCGGCTGTGGGACGTCGCGGAGCACGATCACGTCCGGGGAACCGAATCGGTCGAATTGCAGAGCCTTCATGACGATCTCCTGGCTGATGACAGCATCTGTTGTCATTGACCGTACCAGTCTGATGACAGCTCCTGTTGTCGTACGCTGGTGGGTATGCCGCGATGGGAATCTGACGCACAGGGCCGGCTCGAACGCGCGGCGCTCGAGCTGTTCGAGACGCAGGGATTCGAGCGCACCTCGGTCGCGCAGATCGCAGGCGTCGCCGGCCTGAAGGAACGCTCCTTCTATCGCTACTTCCCCGACAAGCGGGAAGTCCTCTTCGCCGGCAACGAACTCGAGGCCCACCTCGTCGCGCAGGTCGAGGCGGCCGACCCGGGCCTCACCCCGATCGAGGCGCTGCTGACCGCGCTGGGAACCGCAGAGGAGATCTTCCGCCCACGCGAGTTCCTGCTGCGCCGGGGAAGAGTGATCGCCGCCAACCCGGCACTGGCCGAGCGCGATCTGATCAAGCTCGCCGACATCGCCGACGCGCTGGCACCGGCACTCGAGCGCCGCGGCGTCGCGCCCGGAAAAGCACGCTTCATCATCGACGTGGTACTGGCGATCCACCGGCGCGCCATGCCCCGCTGGCTGGCCGAGCCGGACACCACCCTCGCTCAGCTCATGGCCCAGGCCGCCGCCGAGCTGCGCGAAGTGGTCGCGCCGCCAGCTCCAACGATCCGCTGAGTCGGCCGCAAACATGCCTCGCAGGCAGGCATAGAACCGGCTGTCCAGGAAACGGCCTCAGCTCAGTGCGGTTTCCTGGTCCATCTGGTGGGCTCCTTGAGAGATCGTCGCCGGTAGTGACTGCGTCGAGCCGCTGACTGATGGTGTCGGCGCCAACTGGACCAGCGCAGCAGTGCTCGAAGGCGTCGACGACGAAGTGGAATTTCAGGCTCACCGGCACCTGACGCTCCTCCGTCGGCGCTGACCCCCTGCTGTCCGAAAGGAAGATGACCAACGACAACGCTCACCTTCGCCGCGTGGCGGAAGCGGTCGATCGCTATGGCCATGCCGTGCACTACTTAGGAGACGGTCGCGCACCCTACGCCTACACAGCCGGCCTGCACACCGGCCCCGACCGTGACTACGAGCTCGCGCTCTCGGGGCTGGACGTTGAGATATCGCACAACGTGCTCAACTCCTTCGCCATCATGCTCGCCGACTCCGGTCTCGACCCCTTCGACCGGCTGGAAGTCAAGGGCCTCTTACGGCGCGGGCTCGCGCTGAGGTTACGGCCGGTGAGCCGTCCGGAGGACTTCGCGATCGTCCCCGCCCTCTACGGGATCATCCCTCCGGCCTGGCAGATCCTTTGGCCGGATCAGCACAACCAGTTCCCCGGCGATGCCCACTGCCTCTTGTCCGAGGACGCGCAACCGCTTCTGTGGCGCGTCAGCGTCGGTGCGGCAGGTGCCTTTGACCGGGCGATCACGTCGTCATGGCGATCCTGCGCGACGCAGTCGAGAGGGCTAACCTCCTAGGGCGTGTTGCGAAAGTGGATCTTAAGCGTGAGATGATCTTGATCTGTGGCGCGTGGAGATCTGGCGGACGAACAATGGGCCGCACTGGAGCTGCTGTTGCTGAAGGGCAAGAAGCCCGGCCGGCCACCGGTATGGACCCGGCGGCAGCTGATCGACGGCATACGCTTCCGGGTCCGTACCGGCATCCCGTGGCGGGATCTGCCCGAGGCCGTCCTGGGCCGCATCAGGGTGCCCCGGCTGAGGTCCGGCAGGCCGCGCACCCGGCCGCGGCGGGTGCGTGCCGACAAGGCGTACGCCTCCCGCAAGAACCGCGCCTACCTGCGCAGTCGTGGCATTCGCTGCACCATCCCGGACAAGGCCGACCAGGCTCGCAACCGAAGGAAACGCGGCTCCCATGGCGGCCGTCCGCCGAAGTTCGACCCGGAGGACTACGAGGCTCGGCACGCGGTCGAGTGCGGAATCAATCGCCTCAAAAGGCACTGCGCGGTGGCCACGAGGTACGACAAACTCGCGGTCCGCTATGAGGCGACCGTCCTCGTCGCGGCCATCACCGAGTGGCTGTGACAAGTACGCGTCGACGCTTCGTCAGCGGTCATCCGGTCTGGCTAGGGCCAGTTGACGCAGGCGGCAGGCGTACCAACTGCTGGCGAGACAGATCACCAAGTAGATAGCGGCCGCCTGGACGGCGAAGTTCGGGTAGTGGAACTCCCACTGCCCCGCGGCCGGGTCGCTGCCGAAGTCGGGGTTGCTCCAGATGTGGGGCATTATCCAGGCGATCACTCCCCCGAGGCCCTGGGCGGCGATGTACAACACCACGAACTCCCCCAGGCGCCAAGCGTAGGCGCGGCGGTCCCGCCGGATCAGGGCCCGGACCTGGGCGCGTGCGCTGCCGAAGCGCCATCGCGCGCCTGCCGGGGCGACGCGGGCACTGACCTCCGGCGCGAGCACCACGGCCGCGACGACCAGGCCGAGCAGGGCGGCGACGCTGATCGCCATGGTCGCCTCCGAGCCGACACGGCTGCGGATCTGCGGCATCAACAGCAGAGCCAGGATCGGGAGGTTGACCACGAGGCTGGCCGCGTAGACGCGGCCCAGGACCCCAATCGGCGGTATCACGTCAAGGTGGCGGGTGTAAGCGGTGTCCATGCCATCGAGTCAAGCACACTATTTTACTTGAGTGAAGCACTTTTCTTCACTCAAGTAAAAGAGTGGCGTAGTCTCGTCCGTATGAACGCCGAGGAAGTGTCCCCGATGGACGGGGCTTCACTGGGGCATGAGCTGAGCCTGTGGGTGGTGCTCTTCCATGACGCCGTCGCCGCCCACCTGGGCGTCAACGCAACCGAGCACAAGGTTCTCGACCTCATCGGCCGCCATCCCGGCGTCAGCCCTACTCAACTCACCCAGGAGACGGGACTGAGCCATGCGGCCATCACGAAGATCACCAATCGCCTGGTTGAGCACGGCTTCGTCCGCAAGGAGCGCGACCCTTCTGACGGCAGGAAGTTCGCCCTCTTCGTGACCCCGGAGCATCGGCAGTCCATGACCGGCGTGATGGCACCGCTGATCGATGGCATGTCCCGCGTCGCCAGTGAGCTCACCGAGTCCGAACGCGAGACGGTCAGCCGATGGCTCATTGGAACCGTCACGGCCCTCCGCGAGGCCACGACAATGATCCGCTCCAACCACAGCAGCCCCGCTGTGCCCAGCCATCAGGACTTTCGCAACACGCCCTAGTCCAGCAGCTTTCGGACTGCGCTGCGGTCAGGAAACCTCCGGGCCACGGCAGGTGACCTGCCGCGCTGAGGAGTCCTCGGGCTCCCGGGCGGGAGGCTGCCGACGAGCCTGGAGGTGGGCCTATGAAGATCGACCTGAGCACGGCGCGGGAGACCGTCAAGAGACTGGCCGACGCGCTGGAAGAACTCGACGGCACGGCAGTGGACGAAGCGCCCACCCGCGCCGGACAGCGGCAGCGCACCGAGGTGAGCCGCACGTTGCAGTACCTGGCCCACCTCGGCGACAGGTCCTCCGTAGAGATCATGGATGCCTACTACGCCTTCAAGCGTCGGGACGAGTCGACGGGGGAGTGAGCACTCGGTGAACCACGAGACCGAGTCGCTGAACCACGAGACCGAGTCGCTGCTCCGCGACGTCACAGGACGGCTGGAGCGTGCCATCCACGCCCGTGAATGCCCGGCACTGGTCGCGCTGCAAGGCGACCGGACTCTCGTGCTCTCGGACTACGACTACCTGCGTGACGAGGCGACGGCCACCGCCTTCGAGAACCGGGCCGCCGAGCGGGCGCAAGAGATCCACACGATCCGCTTCGTCTTCGCCGTCCCCCAGGTCTGGCTCGTCAGCGCTGACACAGTGGAAGCCCGAGCCGTCTCCAACCTCCCCTTGCGTGAGGGTGAGCACGAAGTCATCGCCTGGACGAGCTTCGACGCGGGCGACGGCGTGGACTACGGCCCGGTCCCGTACGCACGCCGTCCGACTGGGGAGCCGGTCTTCGCGGACGCCGAGGTGTTCACCGTTCCGGTTCAGCCGTACGAAGAGGCCCCGGGGCGAACCCTGCTGCGCGCTCTGACGGTTCCGGCTGATCCCGATGCGTGATCCGTTTCGCCCTTACCTGTCACGGCGGGCAGGTTGCTTGGTCGTCGATCCGGATTCCGGTTGCGCTCCTCCATTTGTCCAAGAACCCAGTCGTGTTCGGCGGTATGCAGAAATAGAGGGTCGCACCGTTATAGTTATAACGGATGTAGACGCGATCGTCGTTACGCGTATTGCGAATGTAGTCCGAGCCCGAGCTGGCAGAACCGAGGTCCTGGAAGGACGAGGTGATGTCTTGATACCCGGCTACGGGTCTTGCGTTCTGCCAGTAGGTGATGTCGGGGTAGAGGTAGACGCGGGGATAGGCGCAGCCGTTGAAGGAATCGGCCGAGGCGCTGGGTGCTGTAGCCAGCGCGGTGGTGGTGCCCATGCCGAATCCGGCGGCGAGCTGGGCGTAGGTATGGCCGCATCGTAGATGAGCCAGGACGAGCAGTGCCTGCCGTCCGGCGGCCAGCTGGCGCCATCGTGTCCCTTGTGCAAGACGACGTGCGGTCAACTCACGGGCGGAGAAGCGCAGAGCCGAGGTGGACAGGTCGATCCCGGCTGGGTAGACAAGCATGCGGAAGCCTCCTGGCAGGACGGCTCGGACTCGACACGCACCGGTCTGACAGGAGCTTCTCCACGCCCGGACCCCGCGCTGCCCCCCAGCGGCCCTGCTCCGCACGCAGGTTGAGGAAACCTCAGTGGGTGTGGGTGTGAGGGAGCGTGCGGAAGAGTTCGGCGCCGACCACGAGCGCGGGACGGTGGTCGAAGCGACACCGATCCCCTTCGTGCCCGCGTCGTGCTCGGCTACCTGCGAGCCGGGCGCGAGCTGGATTCGGCCGGGCTCGCGGCTCAGGGCCGACTCGGACTCCCCTCCGGTGTGCTCAGCTGTGCTCAGCGAGGAGCAGTACCGCCCGGGGACTCTGCGCCCAGGAGCGTGAGCAGCCCGGGGAATCTCTTCTCGATGTCCGCGCGTCGTAGTCGGATGCCCTTGCGGTTGCCGTAGTCGATCTCGTCGATGAGGCCTGCCTCGCGCAGGACCCGGAAGTGGTGGGTCTGGGTCTGCTTCGAGATCGGAAGATCGAACGAGTTGCAGCCTCGCTCGCTGTCGCTGCGGTCGGCGGCCAACTCCATCATCACCGAACGACGGTGCTCGTCGGCGAGGGCGCGGAACACTGCACCCAGATCGAGCGCATCGGCCTCCGGGCCCACCAGGTTCTTCCCGGTCACGCGGCACCTCCTTCAGGTACGACTTGCATCGTACCTGAAGGGCGTGCTCCACTGAGGTACGAAATCGATCGTACCTTGGTCCGGTTGCACCGCCCCGTGCCGCCGCGCCCTCAGACCCGGCCCGGCACTCGCCGGGGACCTGGTCATCGACACTCCGAGAGGTCATCGTCATGAAGAAGCCCGAGGTGCTGATAGTCGGTGCCGGAATCGCAGGGCCCGCACTCGCCTACTGGCTCTCCCGGAACGGATACCGGCCGACGGTCGTCGAACATGCCCGGCAGCTGCGCTCCGGTGGTAGCGCGATCGTCGTGAAGGGGCCCGCGATCCCGGTCGCCGACCGCATGGGCATCCTCCCGCAGCTCCGGGGGCTCGCTACTCGCAATCGGTCGCTGACCCTGCTCGACCCCGGCGGCAGGCGAATCCTGCAACTCCCGCTCACCTCGGACAAGGCGCCGACGGTCGAGGTGACCCGAGCCGACCTGTCCGAGGTGCTCCACCGGTCGGCGCAGACCGAGGCCGAGTTCTTGTTCGACGACACGGTCACCGCTCTCGACCAGGACGAAGGCGGGGTCGACGTCACCTTCCGGCGGTCCGCGCCACGGCGCTTCGACTTGGTAGTCGGTGCCGACGGGATGCACTCCACCGTACGGCGCCTGGCATTCGGACCCGAGCGGCAGTTCGCGAGCGACCTGGGCCTGTACGGCGCGACCGTCCCGCTGGAACCTGACGCCATCGAGGACCCGACCGAGATGACGATGCTGACCGTGCCGAACCGGATGCTGGTCCTCCACCCCTCGCGGACCACTCCGCTCGCGATCTTCACCTTCCGGGCCGCACAGCTGGCGCCCCACGACCGCAAGAACATCGCCCTTCACAAGCAGACCGTGGCCGACGCCTACGCCGACGTGCGGTGGCGGGCACCGGAACTCGTGGCGGCGTTCCTCGACCACCCGGCTCCGTTCTTCGACCCCCTGACCACCGTCCGGGTGCCCTCGTGGTCCCGCGGACGGGTCGTACTGCTCGGGGACGCGGCGGCGGCGACAGCCCTGCTGGGCGACGGATCCAGCATGGCGATGGCGGGCGCGTACGCCCTCGCAGAAGAGCTCGCCGCCCATCCCGGTGATCACGCCCGCGCCTTCGCCGCCTACGAGTCGCGGCTCCGCCGTGAGGTAGGTCCGCGGCAGCGACGCGTCGGTCTGCTCTCCAGACTCATGGTGCCCCGCACCCGGCCGGGCCTCGCGGTGCGCAACGCCGTGGGCCGCACGGTCGGCCGCACGAACCGGATCGCCTCTCACGAAGCCGCGAACCGGTAGACCGGGCCCGCACCGACCGGCCACCGGTCGGTGCGCAGCTCCCCTGTAGCACCAACCGAGTCACCGCCATCGTGAAGACCAGCCCCGCCCTTCGCCACGCCTCAACCTGAGGTTGCAAAAAGCTCACTGCATGCGGAAACAGTTCGGGCCCCGGCGGTCAGCTCACGGATCCGGACTTGCAGCCTTCAAGGTCCCCGACAGCGTCCGGCTCTTACCTCTGGCCTGGTCTGGTCGCGCCGGCGTAGTCGTCGCCCTGGTATCGGTAGGGCTCGATCCTGACGGGTTTCCCCGGCCTGGGAGCGTCGATCATCTGGCCGTCGCCTACGTAGAGGCGTGGAAGGTGTCGAGGTGGGACAGGTCGTGTTCGGTGAGGCGTGGCTGGGTGTGCCGGGCCAGGTGGCGGGCGTCTTCGGGGGAGGAATTGAAGAAGATCTTGGTGCGTGCGTTGGTGCTGATGCCCTCCTCCAGGTTCTTGGGTAGCTGTCGGAGGTACTGGTGGGCGAGCGTCATCGAGAGCCGGTAGCTGCGGGCTTCGGCGAGCATGTCCTCCAGCGGGTAGGGGAGGGTGAGGAAGTTGTGCGCCTCATCCAGGTACAGGCCCGCGTCCCGGCGCCGGCTCTGGACGGTACTGGCGCGCCGGGTGGTCGCCTGCCAGGTGCGGGCGACGACGAGGGAGCCCATCAGCCGGGCGGTCTCGGTGCCCAGCGCGTCTTTGGCGATGCGCACCAGACAGATTCCGCCGTCCAGCACCCGGTCCATGTCGACGGTGGAGGCCCCGTCGGCCAGGGCCGCGCGCACGAAGGGGCGGAGCAGGAAGCCGCGGAGCTTGTTCATCAGTGGCGCTGTGACCTGGCTTCGAGCGGGTCCCGAGAGCTCGTCGTACCAGGACCAGAAGCCACGGAACACGTCGTCGTGGACCTGGTCCACCGCGCGTTGCCGGAACGCGGGGACGGACAAGAGCTTGGGCAGGTCGGTGAGGACGGGCGTGCCCGGCAGCGCGCGCAGGGTGAGCAGCCCGGCGCGCAGGATGTCGTCGGTGCGCGGCCTCCAGGAGGAGGCGTACACGCGTGAGAAGACCGACACCAGGTTGTCCACCGTGCGTGCGGCGTCAGCGCCTTCGAGGGGGTTGAGGATGGGCGGAGGGCTCTTGCTGTCGGCGTCGAAGAGCGCCACCTTCTCGCCGAGTTCTTCGGGGAGGCGCATGAGCACGTCGGTGACGAGGTCGCCTTTGGGGTCGACGACGACCAGGCCCCGCCCGGCCTCGGCGTCGGAGAGGATCATCCGGGCCATGACCCGAGCCGGTGGCGCCGCGCAGACCGACGGGGCGGGGCGCGCGGTCGTCCGGTGTCGCTGAGACCGACCGGCCGGACAGCCGGGCCCTTGGTGGCGATGCCAAGCGGAGGAGGCACGGCCCGTGCACCGGCACGCTGCACAGCGGGGACCGCTTCGTCCCACGACAGGCGCGCGAGCGCGGCCAGCTCCGGAACCGACAACAGGTCACCGGAATCGAGGCGGCGTTCGTCGACGTGGCCCACCTCCGCCCTCCACATCAGCCTGACCCCTCTGCCCGCCAGGCAGCGGCCCGAGCCCAGCACGGTGACCCGGCGGAAACCGTTTCCACCTCACCGGACCGGCCAGGGGTGAACGTCATCGTTCCCGCAGAGCCACCCGCACTGACCCCACGGGCGGCCGAGGCGTTGCTGCGCCTGCTGCGCACCGTCCATCGGCGGTGCACCGGCGAGGGGCATGCGACCGAGCCCACCACATTCGACCAGGACCGTCACCCAGGAGGCGAGGAGGAGAAAGGGAACGTGGCATGACGATGACCTTCGCCTTCGCGGGGCGCTGCTCGACGGAGGACCAGCAGGATCCCGAGGCTTCCCGCAACTGGCAGCTCGCCCGGGCGCAGGCGCTGGTAGCCCCGCACGGGACCGTCGTCGCGGAGTATTTCGATGTCGGCGAGTCCCGGTCGATCCCCTGGAAGCGGCGCCCGCGGGTCTCCGCCGAGTACCTGGAGGGTTTCGGGATCTACGCGATCGCACAGCGGCTGACCGACGACGGCATCCTGTGCCCGTCGGCCTACGACGCGCAGCGCAACCCGCACCGCGAGGGTCTCGCGTGGTCCAAGAGCGCGGTCCGGGCGATCCTGACCAACCCCCGCTACACCGGCCACCAGGTGTGGAACAGGCAGCGCAAGGAAGAATCGTTGATCGACGTCGAAGATGTCGCGCTCGGCCACCGGACACGGCAGAAGTGGAACGCGAAGGAGGAGTGGGTCTTCTCCGATGCGCGCTCTCATCCGGCGCTGGTCAGCGTGGCCGTCTTCGAGGAGGCACAGGCGCGGCTGCGTTCGCGCGGGCCCGCCTCCACGGGGCGGCAGGTGGTACGCACCCGGCACGGTTACGGATTCCGGGGGCTGCTCAGTCACCGGAGCTGTGGGCGGCGGATGCAGGGCAACTGGGCTCATGGCGAGGCGTACTACCGGTGCCGCTTTCCCCGTGAGTACGCGGTGGCCAACAAGGCGGACCATCCGCTGAACGTCTACCTGCGCGAGGAGGATCTCGTCGGTCCGGTGGACGCGTGGATCGCGCAGATCTACTCCCCCTCCCGCATCGAGCAGACCCTGACGACGCTGGAGCAGTCCCAGCCCTCCCTGGAGGTGAGGGTGGGGGCGGTGCGGCGTGAGCTGGCGGAGTGCGATCGCAAGCTCAGCCGGCACCGTGCCGCTCTGGAAGCGGGGGCCGACCCCCAGCTCGTGGCCACCTGGAGCCGTGAAGTCCAGGCGCAGCGGTATGCGGCCGAGCGGAAACTCGCCCGGACGGGCGGCGGGGGCCGGGAGGCTCCGGCGCGGAGGATGAGCCGGGAGGAGATCCGTGAGCTGATCGGTGCCCTGGGCGGGCTGCTGGCCGCGCTCCGTCAGGCGGAAGCGGGGGCCAAGGCCGAGGTCTACCGGCAATTCGGGCTGCGGCTGACCTACGACCATGAAACACAACAGGTGCTGGCCGAAACTCGGCCAGCACCTGTGGGTGTACTGATGGTGTCGGGAGGGGGACTTGAACCCCCACGCCCTGTAAAGGGCACTAGCACCTCAAGCTAGCGCGTCTGCCATTCCGCCACCCCGACAAGAGTGGAGCGCCCGGCCCGTGGCCGTGGCGACGGAGTCAACTTTAGCACTGGTTCAGGGGCGGTCGATCACACGCCTCCGGCGCTTGGGGAGCCGCACGGGAAGCGGGAGGATGGGGGCGACCGCGCGATACGAGGAGGCAGCGTGACTCAGTCGAGCCCGGCACCGGAACGTAGTGGTGTGAACGCCGAGAGTGAGGTCGTCGACATTTGCCGCGACCTGATCCGGATCGACACCAGCAATTACGGGGGCAACGAGGGGCCAGGGGAGCGGAAGGCCGCGGAGTACGTCGCGGAGAAGCTGGCCGAGGTCGGCCTGGACCCGCAGGTCATCGAGTCCCAGCCGGGCCGCGCCTCGACCGTGGCCCGCATCGAGGGGGAGGACAGCTCTCGCCCCGCGCTCCTGATCCACGGGCACACGGACGTCGTCCCGGCCAACGCCGACGACTGGACGCACCACCCCTTCTCGGGGGAGATCGCCGACGGCTGCGTCTGGGGCCGCGGCGCCGTCGACATGAAGGACATGGACGCGATGACCCTCGCGGTCGTACGCGAGCGGCTGCGCACGGGCCGCAAGCCCCCGCGCGATGTCGTACTCGCCTTCCTCGCGGACGAGGAGGCGGGCGGTGTCTACGGCGCGCGGCACCTGGTCGACAACCACCGGGACCTCTTCGACGGGGTGACGGAGGCGATCGGCGAGGTCGGCGGCTTCTCGTTCACGGTCAACGAGGACCTGCGGCTCTATCTGATCGAGACCGCCGAGAAGGGCATCCACTGGATGCGGCTCACCGTGGACGGCACCGCCGGGCACGGGTCGATGACGAACAACGACAACTCGATCACGGAGCTGTGCGAGGCCGTGGGACGGCTGGGACGGCACAAGTTCCCCGTCCGGGTGACCAAGACCGTGCGCTCCTTCCTGGACGAGCTGTCCGACGCGTTCGGGACCGAGCTGGACCCCGAGGACATGGAGGAGACCCTCGCCAAGCTCGGCGGCATCGCCAAGCTCATCGGGGCGACGCTCCAGAACACGGCCGCGCCGACCCAGCTCGGCGCCGGGTACAAGGTCAACGTCATCCCGGGCCAGGCCACGGCCCACGTCGACGGCCGTTACCTGCCCGGGTACGAGGAGGAGTTCCTCGCCGACCTGGACCGCGTCCTCGGGCCGCGCGTGCGCCGCGAGGATGTGCACGCGAACAAGGCGGTGGAGACGACCTTCGACGGCGCGCTGGTGGAGGCCATGCAGTCGTCGCTGAAGGCCGAGGACCCCATCGCCCGCGCCGTGCCGTACATGCTGTCGGGCGGCACGGACGCCAAGTCCTTCGACGACCTGGGCATCCGCTGCTTCGGTTTCGCGCCGCTCAAGCTGCCCCCGGAGCTGGACTTCGCGGGTATGTTCCACGGGGTGGACGAGCGCGTCCCGGTGGACGGACTCCAGTTCGGGGTGCGGGTCCTGGACCGCTTCCTCGACCAGTGCTGACGGCGCCCTCGGCGCTTCCCAGGGGCGGCTCGAAGCCGCTGAGCAGGCATGACGCGGCCGTATGGAGAATCCGTACGGCCGCGAACGGACATGGCCGTACCGCGAATTCGGTATTCGGTCTTTCGTGCCCGTTGACCGGGACGAGTGAATACGTCGGTCTGCTCGTAGCCTGATTCCCCCTTCCTCGTTACAGGTGATGCGGTCCGCGGCTGGGACCGCATTGCCAACTAGGAGGAATCATGATCAAGAAGGTTGTCGCCGCCGCGGCTGCCACCAGCGGTCTGCTGCTCGCGGGTGCGGGCATGGCCGTTGCCGACTCCGGTGCCCAGGGCGCCTCTGTCAACTCTCCCGGCGTGCTCTCGGGCAACACCGTCCAGGCCCCGATCCACGTTCCGGTGAACGTCTGCGGCAACACCATCAACGTGATCGGCCTGCTGAACCCCGCCTTCGGCAACACCTGCGTCAACGACTGACGTTGCGCCTCAGCTCATGAGGATGTGAAGCCCGGCGGGCCCCGGAGCGCGTAGCGCGCTCCGGGGTCGTCGGGCCTTTCGGGCGAGTGGGGCGTCCCCTCGGGGGCCGCCCCCTCGCGTTACGTAGGCAGAAGGCAAGGCAGGGGATCGAAGCATGCGACAGGTCACCAGAAAGGGCCTGATCACCGTAGCCGCGGCGGGCGGTGTGCTGGCGATGACGGGCAGCGCCGCGCTCGCGGACTCGGACGCCAAGGGCGGCGCCGAGAACTCGCCGGGCGTGCTCTCGGGCAACTCCGTCGAGGTTCCCGTGGACGCGCCCGTCAACGCGTGCGGCAACACCGTCTCCGTGGTCGGCGCGCTGAACCCGGCCACGGGCAACCGCTGCGCCGGTGACGGCGGCTCGCACGGCGGGGGCCACGGGTCCCAGGCGCGTGCCGAGGGCGGGACGGCGAACTCGCCGGGGGTCGGCTCGGGCAACAACGTGAAGGCCCCCGTCGACGTTCCCGTGGACCTCTGCGGGAACAGCGCGAACGTCGTCGGCGTGGGCAACCCCGCCATGGGCAACGGCTGCGGGGACGGGTCCTCGGGGTATCCCGCGACGTCGCAGCAGAGCGCGCCGGGCGGCCACGGTCAGCTCGCGCGGAGCGACCCGCGGTCGGGGCGGACGGGCACGGGCCCGCAGGACGGCAAGGGCGACCCCCGGTCGGGCGAGCACACGGGCGAACACGGCGGCGCCCCGGGCAGCACGCCGGAGACGGGGTCCTCGGCCAAGCAGGCCGACGTGCGTGCCGCGTCCTCCCCGGAAGGCGGCGGCTCGGGTGACGCCTCCGTCTTCGGCGCGGGCGGCGAGCTGGCCGAGAGCGGTGCCGGGCAGGGCCTGGCCCTCGCCGCGCCCCTCGGCGCGGGGTTCCTGGTCGGTGGCTATGTCCTCTTCCGGCGCGCTCGCGGCGGTCGTCGGACCGCCCGGCACTGAGCGCGCGGGGCCGTCGCGGCGAACCCGCTTCCGGATCCGGGTCCGGGTCCGGTCACGGCGCTGAGGTCACGGCCGCGGCCGGTGCTTGACGGCCCCGGCGCCTCAGCAGCACCCCTCGGCACACGTTCCAGGGCCTCGCCCGGCGGACGACGGAGCGGGCCCCGCATCAGCGGGGCCCGCTCCGTCGTGTCGCGGGGCCTTGCGGTCGCACACATGAGGGCCGCCCGGCGCCCTGGAGGCGCCCGGGGTCACCAGGTGGCCCGGAGCTGGCGGATGATGCGGCGGCGCAGCCGCACCCTCCGGCTTCCGTCGGGATAGAGCCGCATGCGGGCCAACTCCCAGTGCCCGTACTCGGCATGGTCGGTCAGCAGTTGGGTCGCGGCCTTGCGGGAGACCCCGCGAGGCACGTACACATCGCGAAATTCGTATTCCGGCATCTCATCTATTGTGCGGGCACGGGCCCTCTGCGGATAGCGTCTGCACTATGTCTGATGCTGCGCAGCCCACCGCTGCCGACGTACGCGCCGCCGCTGAGGCGGTCAAAGCCGCGCTGGACCGGCACCTCGACGCGGTCGAGCGACGGGCGGAGGGGACGGGAGAGGACGGCGAGGACCCCGCCGCACCCGACGCCGCCGTCTACGCCGCGTTCGACGAGCTGGCCGCGGCGGGTGAGGCGTACGACGAACTTCTCTACGAGGTCTACGACGAGGTCACCCCCTTCGAGATCCCCGGCGGCGACACCATGCCGCCCTACACGGGCCCGGAGGAGCCCAACGCCCTCACTGTGCTGATACGGCGGGACTACACCGTCGCCCATCCACAGCGGCTGCTCGCCCAGGCGCAGCGCGTCACCGACCTCGACCCCGACTCGGCCGACGACGACGGCATCGCCGGGTCCTCGGCGGGCAGCAGCGTGCACGCCGCGCTGGGGGTGCTCTTCGGGGAGTACGAGGCGGACGAGATCGCGACCCGGCACAAGGAGTTCGGCCTGGAGGAGGGCGACTCCACCCTGTGGGTGCAGGCCGCCGACGAGCCCGGCGAACCGGGGGAGTGGCTGTCCGTGCCCTTCGACCAGGCCGACCCCGAACGGGTGGTGTGCCGCTTCGACGTCAGCTCGGCCTTCGACGAGGAGGAGCTGGGGCTGGAACTGGACGACGAGGGGCTGGAGGGCGGCACGCCCGCGCGATAGCGGACCGGGGACGGGGAGCGGCCGTCGTCGCGCACCGTCCCGGGGAGGCCCGGCCCTGTGCGGGCCGGGCCTCCCGGGTTTCCCGGGCCGGGCTACTCCGGCGGCTCCGCCGGAGCCGTGGCGGCGCGCGCTGCCTGGACCAGCAGCGTACGCAGCCGGGTGGTGCGCTCAGGGGCCCGTACGGAGGAGACGGCGCGCGGCAGCGCGTCCTCGGCGCCGTGGACGACGGACAGATGCCGCGAGCCGCGGCCGAACGCGGTGTAGACCCACTCGCGGGTCAGGG
This sequence comes from Streptomyces sp. NPDC054796, assembly GCF_053611545.1. Taxonomy (NCBI): domain Bacteria; kingdom Bacillati; phylum Actinomycetota; class Actinomycetes; order Kitasatosporales; family Streptomycetaceae; genus Streptomyces; species Streptomyces sp. NPDC054796. The sequence goes on from NZ_JBSHAO010000006.1 coordinate 68,778, forward strand.
CGCCCGTGGCATCGCCCGGCAGCACGACCACGGCGGCGGGCCAGCGGGTACCGGCCGCCTGGTGCGCCGTGACCGCCCAGCCGTGCCGAACCGACTCGGCGACCCGTTCGCGCGGGACGACCACGGGGAGCCCCGAGCAGTCGAGGTGGAGCCCGGCCTCGTCGGCGGTGACGACGGTGCCCACCGTCGTGCGCCCGGGCGCGGGGGAGTGGGCGACGCGGTCTCCGGGGTCGAAGCCGCCGAAGCGCCCCGGACCCGGGTTGAGCCGTTCCTTGAGCGCGGCGTTCAGCGCGCGGGTACCCGCCGCGCCGCCGTGGCCAGGGGCGACCACCTGGGTGTGCTCGGTGGGGACGCCGATGGCGCGCGGCACCGAATCGGCGACCAGCTGGACGGTGCGGTGCACGGCCTCGCCCGCGTCGCGCACGGGCACGATGACGACCTCCTTGCCGGGCGCCTCCACCTGGTTCAGCTCGCCGATGCCGATGCCCGAGACCAACTCGCCGACGGGGCCTGGGTCGGGCGTACGGGAAGCGATCTGCGGGCAGGTGCGCGAGGCCAGCACATCGGCGAAGACCCGGCCGGGTCCGGCGGAGCCCAGCACCATCGGGTCCCCGCTCAGGACAAGGCGCACGCCGTCCGGCAGCGACTCCGTGAGCATGGTGGCCGTCTCGGCGTCGAGCAGCGGAGCGTCGCACACCGCGAGGAGGTCCAGGGCCCACGCCCCGTCCTCGTCGCGCTCCGGGCCCTCACGGCCGCTGAGCAGCCCGGCGACGGTGACCGCGGCCGAACCGTCGGCCGGAGTGGCGTCGGCACCGTTCTCGTCGGCGGTCCCGGCGGTCCCGGCGCTCCCGGCGGCCCCGGTGAGGAAGCGGGCGGCGCGGAGCCGTCCGTCCTCCGTGTGCGTCGCCGCGTAGGCGCGCAGGCCCAGCGCCCTGGCCGCGGCCACCAGAGCGAGGGGTTCGGCGCGTGCGGCCTCGCCCCCGGTGTGGGCCACCAGGCCGTGTGCGGAGGCGGCGCGGATCAGCTCGGCGGCAGAGGGGGAGGGGGCGGCGGAGGCCGCGGCCTCCCAGGCCGCGCGGTCCACGACCGGGGCGGCCGGGGCACCCCCGTCCGCGTCCTCTCCCGGCGCGCCCTCGTCCTCCGCATCCTCCGCGTGCTCCGGGGGCGGGGTGAACGTGCTGGTGACGCGGGCCAGGCCGTCGGCAAGGGACTCCTCGGCCAGGGCATAACGGTCCAGGCCCATCAGCAGCCGTACCGGCCGCTCCTCCTCGCCCTCTGCGGGCTCCCCTTCCCCGGCGGGCGCCGCCTGGGAGGAGACCGGGGCGCCGGTACCGGCGCCGCCCAGCGCGTCCAGCGCGTCCTCGAAGACGAGCACCGCGCCCGCGTCCACGGCGGAGCGCACCGCCTCCTCGGCATCGGGGACGGAGTGCTGCGCGAGGCTCTTGGCGAGCGCGGCGGGCTCCAGCGCGGTGTGCCCCGCCAGCGCGGCGCGCTCCAGCAGCCAGCCGACCAGGGCCTGGGCGCGCCGCTCGTCATCGGGCCCGCAGTCATCGCCCAGCAGCGCACGGGCGAAGCCGTCCGCCTGCTCGGGGCGCACGCCAGGGACGGCGAGGAGCTGCCAGGGGTCGGTGCGCAGCAGTTCGTCCGCCTGTTCGCCGAGGGTCTCCACGACCCGTGCGGCCAGCTCCTCCGGCGCGCCGCCCTCGGCGAGCACGGCCCGCACGGCGTCGGGCACCGTACGGGGGCCCGGCGCGGCGCCTCCCGCGCCCGCGACGGGGCCGGGTCCGGACGCGGGCGCCGGACCGGCGGCCCTGGCCGGTGGGCGCGCGGCGCGGCGCGGCGCCTGCTCGGGCTCGGCGAAGAACGAAGCGGCGGAGCGCTCGCCGCTCTCCACCGCGCGTACGGCCGCGAGGAGTTCGGCTGCCTTGTCGGTCGTCACAGCTCGCTCCAGTCCTGGTCGGGATAGCGGTGCACCGGGGCCGACACATCGTCGAGCGCCCGGCAGATCTCGTCAGGAAGACTAAGCCCCTCCACTGACAAAGCCGCCGTGAGCTGCTGCGACGTGCGTGCTCCTATGATCGGCGCGGCGACTCCGGGCCGGTCGCGCACCCACGCCAGGGCCACGTGGAGCGGGCTGACGGCCAGTCCGTCGGCGGCCGTCGTCACCGCGTCCACGATCCGCGCCGCCTCCTCGTCCAGGTACGGGGCGACGAAGGCGGCCATCAGGTCGGAGGCGCCCCGCGAGTCGGGCGGCGTGGCGTGGCGGTACTTGCCCGTCAGCACGCCGCGCCCCAGGGGTGAGGAGGGCAGCAGTCCGACGCCGAGGTCCAGCGCGGCGGGCAGCACCTCGCGCTCGACGCCGCGCTGGAGCAGCGAGTACTCCATCTGCGTGCTCGCCAGCCGCGTGCGCGTCCCGGGCGCGGCGAGCTGCCAGGTGGCGGCCTTGGCGAGCTGCCAGCCGGAGAAGTTGGAGATCCCCGCGTAGCGGGCCCGGCCCGAGCTGACGGCCATGTCCAGGGCGCCGAGGGTCTCGTCGAGCGGCGTCATGGGGTCAAAGGCGTGCACCTGCCACAGGTCGACGTAGTCGGTGCCCAGGCGCTCCAGGGAGGCGTCCAGCGCGTCGAGGAGGTGGCCACGGGAGCCGTCGAAGCGGCGCTCGGGGTCGGGCACGCTGCCCGCCTTCGTGGCGATCACCAGATCGCGTCGGGGCACCAGCCCCTCCAGCAGCTTGCCGAGGAGATATTCGGCACCTCCGTCCGCGTAGACGTCGGCGGTGTCCACGAGGGTGCCGCCCGCCTCCCAGAAAACCTTCAGCAGGTCGGCGGCCTCGCGCTCGCCGGTGTTCCTGGCCCAGGTGAGCGTGCCGAGCCCGATCCGGGATACGCGCAGGCCCGTGCGGCCCAGGTGCCTTTGCTCCATGGCCGTTGAGGTTACTTGCGGCCCCGCGTTACAGTCCGGGGGACAGGGACGTTACTGATCAGTAAGGGGGCCGTGATGCGGCTCGGTATCAACCTCGGTTACTGGGGCGCCGGCATGGACGCGGACAACCTCGCCGTCGCCCAGGAGGCCGACCGCCTCGGCTACTCCGTCTGCTGGGCCGCCGAAGCCTACGGCTCGGACGGGCCCACCGTGCTCTCCTGGGTCGCGGCTCAGACGGAGAGCATCGACGTCGGCTCGGCGATCTTCCAGATCCCGGCCCGTACGCCCGCGATGACCGCGATGACGGCGGCCACCCTCGACTCGCTCTCCGGCGGGCGCTTCCGGCTCGGGCTCGGCGTCTCCGGGCCGCAGGTGTCCGAGGGCTGGTACGGCGTGAAGTTCGACAAGCCGCTGGCCCGCACCCGCGAGTACGTCGAGATCGTCCGCAAGGCCATGTCCCGCGAGCGCCTGACCCACGAGGGCGAGCACTGGACGCTGCCGCTGCCCGACGGGCCCGGCAAGCCGATCAAGCTCACCGTGCACCCGGTGCGCGAGGAGATCCCGCTCTACATCGCCGCGATCGGCCCCAAGAACCTGGAGCAGACGGGCGAGATCGCCGACGGCGCCCTGCTGATCTTCTTCTCGCCCGAGCACGCGGAGGAGACCACGCTCCAGCACCTGCGCGCCGGGCGTGAGAAGGCGGGCAAGGACTTCGCGGGCTTCGACGTGTGCCCGACCGTGCCGATGGCCGTGGGCGACGACGTGGACGGACTCGCGGACCTCTTCCGCCCCTACACCGCGCTCTACGTAGGCGGCATGGGCAGCCGCAAGCAGAACTTCTACAACAAGCTCGCGCAGCGCATGGGCTACGAGAAGGAGGCCGCCGAGATCCAGGACAAGTACCTGGCGGGCGACAAGGAGGGCGCCGCGGCTGCCGTGCCCCGCGAGCTGATCGACTCCACCACCCTGCTCGGCCCCGTCGACCGCATCGCGGACCGCATGCGCGCCTACGCCGAGGCCGGGGTGACCACGCTCTCGCTGGCCCCCGCGGGCTTCACTCGCGAGGAGCGCATCGCGTCCGTGCGGGCCGGTGTGGAGGCCCTGGAGCGGGCCGGGGTGGCTTCCTGAACCGAGCCCGGAACCGAGCCCGGAGACGGGCCCGGAGGGCGAGGGGAAGCGTCGGAGGTATCGCGGCCGTGGTGGGGGCTCGGGGGTCTTCCCCGCCACGGCCGTCACGGGGCACAACGCGTGGGGTCCTGGCGGGGTTACGGGCCCGCGGGCCCGCCCGTGGGTACGGATCGGCCCCGGATACGCGCCCGGAGGCACCAGCGGGCTCCTTCGTTCGGCGCAGCTCCGGCGTGGAGGTGTTGCCTGTCCGGGTATGCCGCATTTGACTCGTCCTCCGGGTTACCTGCACGGAGGTGGGTTCGATGCTCTCGGCCAGAAGTCTTTTCCAGGAGATCCTCGGCGACGACGAGTCGTTCCGGCTCTTCTGCTCCATCGCCGCGAGCGGTGAGGCGCAGGGCGGCTGGGAGAACGGGCGCATCGCCGCGCTCCTCCCCGAGAGCCAGCGCGCGCTGGCCCCGAAGGTGGCGCGGCACGGCGCCGACGAGGACAAGCACGGGCGCCTGTTCCACGCCCTGCTGCGCAAGCGCGGGCTCGAACCCGTCGAGGTGCCCGAGGACACCGACTACACCATGCTCCTGGAGGGCCTGGGCGTCGGCCTGGCGCACGAGAAGCTGCGCCGCGACGAACGGCTGACCGAGCACGACGTCCTGGCCTACCTCGCCCACAGCCGGATCACGGAGGAGCGGGCCGCGAGCCAGATGGCGCTGCTCACGAGGCACTTCGGGGACGACCCCGACATCGGCAGGGCCGTCAAGATGATCTCCGCTGACGAGGACAATCACCTCGCCTACTGCCACGAGGAACTGCTGCGGCTGGCCCGCGCCGGACACGCGCGCACCATCCACCGGCTGCTGCGGGAGAGCGTCCGCGTCGAGATGCGCGCCTACCGCGACGTGAGCCTCGCCGTGATGGCCAGGATGGGGCGCATCCTGGGCTGGCCGAAGGCGAAGTACGGGGCGCTGGCGCTGGGCATCCACGCGGTGTACGTGTACGAGCGGCTGCTCGGCTGGCGGCGCCTGGTCGCGCTGACGATGCCCGAGCGGCGCGACGCGATGGGCGGCGGCCCGGCCGCCCCCTCTGCGCCCGAGTTCGCCTGAAACCTCCGTACGGCCCCGTATCCGTCCCGCGCCGCGCGGGATCAGAGCCAGCCGCGGTGCTTGAAGACCCGGTAGAGCGCGAAACAGGCCGCGGCCATCACCGCGATCACCGCCGGATAGCCCCACACCCAGTGCAGCTCCGGCATGTGGTCGAAGTTCATGCCGTAGACCCCGGCGATGGCCGTCGGAATCGCGAACATCGCGGCCCAGGCGGAGATCTTGCGCATGTCGTCGTTCTGGCGCACCCCCATCTGCGCCAGATGCGCCGAGAGGATGTCGGACAGCAGCCGGTCGAGGCCGTCGACCTGCTCGTTCACGCGGGTGAGGTGGTCGCTGACGTCACGGAAGAAGGGCCGGGAGCCGCCGTGCACGAAGGGCACCCCGGCGCCCGCGAGCCGCTCCATGGGCTCGGACAGCGGTGTGGTGGAGCGGCGGAACTCCAGGACCTGGCGCTTGAAGTCGTAGATCCGGCTCGCCGTGCTCCGCCGCACCTGGCCCTCCGGTGCGAAGACGACCTCCTCCAGGTCGTCCAGGTCCACATGCAGATCGACGCCGATCTCCAGATAGCGGTCCACCACGGCGTCGCTCACCGCGTACATCACCGCCGTGGGGCCCTGTCTGAGCAGCTCCGGGTCCTCTTCCAGCCGCTCCCGCACGGTGCCGAGCGGGTTGGCCGAACCGTGGCGCACGGTGACCACGAACGAGTCGCCCACGAAGATCATCAGCTCTCCCGTGCTCACCGTGCCCGAGGCGTCGTCGTACGACATGGGCTTCAGCACCAGGAAGAGCGAGTCGGAGTAGACCTCCAGCTTCGGCCGCTGGTGCGCGGACAGCGCGTCCTCGACGGCCAGGGGGTGGAGCGCGAAATCGCTGGTCACCCTCGAGAACTCGGCCTCGGTCGGCTCGTGCAGCCCGATCCACAGGAACGCGTCCCCCGCCCCGCGTGCCTTGGACAGTGCTTCGGAGAAGTCCGACGGGCCCTCCGTGCGGCGCCCGTCCTGGTAGATGGCGCAGTCCACGATCACGTGGGAATTCTCCCCCGTCACGCCCGTCGCACAACCGGACGACCGCCCATTCGGCGGCTCGCTTAGGGTGGCGGACATGCCCACGTTGATCCTCGTCCGGCACGGCCGGTCCACCGCCAACACCGCAGGACTGCTCGCGGGCTGGACCCCGGGCGTCGCCCTGGACGAGCACGGCCGTACGCAGGCCGCCGCGCTGCCAGGACGGCTCGAAGGGCTGCCGCTGGCGGCCGTCGTCACCAGCCCGCTCCAGCGCTGCCAGGAGACCATGGCCCCGCTGACGCAGGCCCGTCCGGAGCTGCCGCTGCACACCGACGAGCGCGTCGGGGAGTGCGACTACGGAGACTGGAGCGGGCGCAAGCTCAGCGAGCTGTCCGAGGAGCCGCTGATGAACGTCGTCCAGCAGCACCCCTCGGCCGCCGCCTTCCCCGGGGGCGAGTCGATGCGCGGGATGCAGGCCCGCGCGGTCGAGGCCGTACGGGACTGGAACGCGCGGATCGCCGCCGAGCACGGCGAGGGTGCCACGTACGCGATGTGCTCGCACGGCGACATCATCAAATCGATCGTCGCCGACGCGCTGGGCATGCACCTGGACCTCTTCCAGCGGATCTCCGTCGGCCCCTGCTCGGTGACCGCCATCCGCTACACGCCGCTGCGCCCCTTCCTGCTCAGGCTCGGCGAGACCGGCGAGCTGGGCTCCCTCGCGCCCCCCGAGGCTCCGCCGGAGGAGGACGGCGAGGAGGCCGGGACCGGGGCCGGAACGGAAGCGGGGAAGGCGGCGGGGGACGGCGCGCGGGACGCGCGAGAGGCCAACGCCACTGTGGGGGGCGGCGCGTAGGCGCGATGATCGGCGCGCGCAGTAGGGTGCCATTGACCGAGTAGTCGTCAACTTCAACGGAGCAGGACGTGTCCCGTCAGGTGTTCCTTTACGACCCGCCGGACCGATTCATCGCCGGTACGGTCGGGCTCCCAGGGCGGCGCACCTTTTACCTTCAGGCGTCGGCCTCGGGTCGTACCACCAGTGTCGCTCTGGAAAAGGCGCAGGTCGAAGCGCTCGCAGAGCGGATCGACGAGCTGCTTGACGAGGTCGTGCGGCGCTCGGGCGGCAACGCGCCCGTGCCCGCCGTGGCTCCGCCCGAGATCGATGACACCGATCCGCTCCAGTCTCCCGTCGAGGAGGAGTTCCGCGTCGGCACCATGGCGCTGGCCTGGGACGGCGAGGGTGAGCGGATGGTCGTCGAGGCGCAGGCCGTCGTCGAGCTGGAGGCCGACTCCGACGAGGACCTCGCCGAAGCCGAGGAGCGGCTGCTCCAGGACGACGAGAACGGCCCGCCGATGCTGCGGGTCCGCCTCAGCGGCACCCAGGCGCGCGCGTTCGCCAAGCGCGCGCTGGAGGTCGTGAACGCCGGGCGCCCGCCGTGCCCCCTGTGCAGCCTGCCGCTCGACCCGGAGGGACACGTATGTCCGCGCCAGAACGGATACCGGCGCGGCGAATGAGGCCCGACACCACCCCTCCCGAACCCTCCGACGTTCCTGACGCCCCCGACGCCACTGACGCTTCCGATGCCCCCGGTTCCGGTGCGGGTGCCCACGGTGACGCGGGTGCCGGTTCCGGTGCCGGGCGCGTAGCCGTCGCCCGTACGGAGGCCGATGCCGGTACCGGTACCGAGGTGCTGGCCGTGCTGGCGCACGGCGAGCTGACCGTACGGGGACGTATCCCCGGTGCCTCGAACGCGGTCCTCTTCTGCGGCGTCGAGCACGGGGGCCGCCTGCTCGACTGCGTCTACAAGCCCGTCGCGGGGGAGCGCCCCCTGTGGGACTTCCCGGACGGGAACCTCGCGCGGCGCGAGGTCGCCGCGTACGAGGTCTCGCGGGCCACCGGCTGGGACCTGGTGCCTCCGACGGTGCTGCGGGACGGTCCTTACGGCGAGGGCATGTGCCAGTTGTGGATCGAGGCGGCGGAAGCAGAAGGAGAGGCCGGAGAGGCCGGAGAGGCCGCCGGAGAGGGCTCTGAGGGGCCCTCGGGAGCCGAGGGGCACGACGAGTCGGCCGGGGACTCTGAGGGCCCTGGGGAGGGCGTGACGCCCCTGCTGGCCCTCGTGGACGGCGACGAACCGGGCGAGGGCTGGAAGGCCATCGGCTTCGTGGACGTCGGCGAGGACCGCACCGCGCTGCTCGTGCACGCGGACGACCCCCGGCTGCGCCGCCTGGCCGTGCTCGACGCGGTCATCAACAACGGCGACCGCAAGGGCGGCCATCTGCTGACCGACGCCATGGGCGGGCTCCACGCCATCGACCACGGCGTCACCTTCAACGCCGACGACAAGCTGCGCACGCTGCTGTGGGGCTGGGCGGGCGAGGAGCTGACCGCGGAGGCGGTGGCGGTGCTGCGCGGCCTCGCCGCGTCCCTGGCCGACGGTGCCCCGCTGGCCGTCCGGCTGGCGGAGCTGATCACGGAGACCGAGCTGGACGCCCTGCGCAAGCGGACCGAGGCGCTGCTCAGCTCGGGGCGCCACCCGCTGCCCAGCGGGGACTGGCCCGCCATTCCCTGGCCGCCCGTCTGACGGACGCGGGCCGGCGGACGCGGGTCGGCGGGTGCGGGTGCGGGCCGGCGGGTGCGGCAGGGGGCCGTGACGCGGGAGTGGCGTGCCTTGGCAAGAGCGCCTATCCGGCCATTTCCGTCGGGCACGAACGGACCTGTCGACTCCCGTCCGAATACGGAACAGCAGTCCGGGTTAGGCTCGATGCATGCATGCCTGGCCCGCTTCCGAGGTCCCCGCCCTGCCTGGTCAGGGTCGCGACCTGAGGATTCACGACACCTCGACCGACGGACGGGTCACCCTCGTCCCCGGTTCCGTCGCGCGTATCTACGTCTGCGGCATCACGCCGTACGACGCGACCCATCTGGGTCACGCGGCGACCTACAACGCGTTCGACCTCGTTCAGCGCGTATGGCTCGACACCAAGCGGCAGGTTCACTACATACAGAACGTCACCGATATCGACGATCCGCTGCTGGAGCGGGCCGTCGCCACCGGTGACGACTGGGAGTCCCTGGCGGAGCGCGAGACCGCGCTGTTCCGTGAGGACATGACCGCGCTGCGGATGCTGCCGCCGAAGCACTACATCGGCGCGGTCGAGTCCATTCCGCGCATCGTCCCGATGGTGGAGCGGCTGCGTGACCTGGGCGCCGCCTACGAGCTGGACGGCGACACGTACTTCTCCGTGGACGCCGACCCCCACTTCGGCGAGGTCTCCCGGCTGGACGCCGAGACCATGCGGCTGCTGTCCGCCGAGCGGGGAGGGGACCCGGAACGCCCTGGCAAGAAGAACCCCCTGGACCCCCTGCTGTGGCAGGCGGCCCGCGACGGGGAGCCGAGCTGGGACGGCGCCTCCCTGGGCACCGGGCGGCCCGGCTGGCACATCGAGTGCGTGGCCATCGCGCTGGAGCACCTCGGCATGGGCTTCGACGTGCAGGGCGGCGGCTCGGACCTCGCCTTCCCGCACCACGAGATGGGCGCCTCGCACGCCCAGGCGCTGACGTCCGAGCACCCCTTCGCGAAGACCTACGTCCACGCGGGGATGGTGGCGCTGGACGGCGAGAAGATGTCGAAGTCCAAGGGCAACCTGGTCTTCGTCTCGCAGCTCCGCAAGGACGGCGTCGATCCGGCGGCCATCAGACTCACGCTCCTGGCGAACCACTACCGCTCGGACTGGGAGTACACGGACGAGGTGCTGGACGAGGCCCAGGCGCGGCTCGCACGCTGGCGCGCGGCGGTCTCCCGTCCCGACGGGCCGTCGGCCGAGGCACTGGTCGAGGAGATCCGCGAGGCCCTCGCCGACGACCTGGACGCGCCTCGCGCCCTGGCCGCCGTAGACCGCTGGGCCCGGACCCAGGAGACGGACGGCGGCTCGGACGAGGGCGCTCCGGGGCTGGTCTCCCGCGCGGTGGACGCGCTGCTGGGCGTCGCGCTTTAGGCAGTGGCCTTGGTGTGGGTCGGGCTGGTGTGGGTCGGGCTGGTTCCGGCCCGCCCGGCCTGGCCCGGCCCGCCCGGCCTGGCCCGGCCCGCCCGGCCTGGCCCGGACCCGCCTGGCCCCGCCCGGCCTTGTACGGGGTGCGCCGTGCGCCTTGACGTGTGTTGCGGGGTGCTGCGGGTGCGTTCGGGTTGAGCGCGCAGTTCCCCGCGCTCCTGGGTGGGTGCCCCTGGTCGTGCTTCTCTGGGTGCGGGTGCGTCAAGGCCGGGCGCCCGCGGACGGACGACGGGCCGCGCCCCTGACGGGTGCGGCCCGTTCGTCGCGTGCGGGCGCCCGCGCCTTCCGTGACGGGGGCGCCGCTCAGCGCGGAGCGTCAGTCGTCGTCCGAGTCGTCGGATGACTCCCGCTTTGGGTCCTGTTCCGGCTGTTCCTGTTGTTCCTTCTGTTCCGCGTCCTCGTCCTTCGCCGAGGGCTTCGGAGCGCGGTTGCGGCCCGTGCTCGTGTCCCGCAGATACGTTCCGGGAGCGGATTCCGCTGCGCTGCCCGTGGCGGTTCCGCTCGTCGGGCCGTCGTCGCGGCGGCGCAGATAGCGTTCGAACTCCTTGGCGATGGCCTCGCCCGACGCCTCCGGCAGTTCCGCCGTGTCCCTGGCCTCTTCCAACGACTGCACGTACTCGGCGACTTCGCTGTCCTCGGCAGCCAGCTGGTCCACGCCCAACTGCCACGCGCGCGCGTCCTCGGGCAGCTCGCCCATGGGGATGTTGATGCCGATGAGGTCCTCGAGGCGGTTGAGGAGGGCGAGGGTCGCCTTCGGGTTGGGCGGCTGCGAGACGTAGTGCGGGACGGCGGCCCACAGGCTGACCGCGGGGACGCCCGCGTGGGTGCACGCCTCCTGGAGGATGCCGACGATGCCCGTCGGGCCCTCGTAGCGCGACTCCTCCAGGTTCATCGTGCGCGCCAGGTCCGGGTCCGAGGTCACGCCGGTCACCGGGACGGGCCGGGTGTGCGGGGTGTCGCCGAGCAGCGAGCCCATCACCACGACCATCTCCACGCCCAGTTCGTGCGCGAAGCCCAGGATCTCGTTGCAGAACGACCGCCAGCGCATGCTCGGCTCGATGCCGCGCACCAGGACCAGATCGCGCTGCTTGCCCTTGCCGCCCGCGTCGTCGACGCGGACCACGGCGAGCCTGGTCGTCGGCCAGGTGATCTTCCGGTCCCCGCCGTCCAGCCACACCTGGGGCCTGTTGACCTGGAAGTCGTAGTAGTCCTCGGCGTCCAGGGCCGCGAACACCTCGCCCTTCCACTCCCGCTCCAGATGTCCGACCGCCGTGGAGGCTGCGTCGCCGGCGTCGTTCCAGCCTTCGAACGCGGCCACCATGACCGGGTCGACCAGCTCGGGAACTCCCTCGAGCTCGATCACCCAGCGCCTCCTTCCGGCCGGAGCGGAGCGCCTCGCTCCGTACCGGCTGCCGTTCCTCTTACGTGTTATGTGCGGCCCCCAGCCTACGGCGTGACGGTGCCCGTGCCGCAGTCCTCGCACGCCTTCAGATCCTCGGTGCACACCTCTGGACTCCGTGGAGACGACACCGCTATACATCGGATGTATGAGCAGAGGTCCGATGTATCGCGTCACCGAGGCCGAGATCCACGACGTCCGCTTCCCGACCTCGGAGCAGCTCGACGGCTCGGACGCCATGAACCCCGACCCCGACTACTCCGCCGCCTATCTGATCCTGCGCACCGACGCCCCGGACGGCGAGGAGGGGCACGGCTTCTGCTTCACCATCGGCCGCGGCAACGACGTGGTCGTCGCCGCGCTCGAAGCGCTGCGCCCCTACGTCGTCGGCCGCCCGCTGGCCGAGGTCACCGGCGACCTCGGCGGGTTCCACAGGGAGCTGACGCACGACTCGCAGTTGCGCTGGCTCGGCCCCGAGAAGGGCGTGATGCACATGGCGGCGGGCGCCGTCGTCAACGCGGCGTGGGACCTGGCCGCCAAGCGCGCCGGACTGCCGCTGTGGGAGTACCTCGCCTCGTTCAGCCCCGAGGAACTCGTCGCGCTCGTCGACTTCCGCCACCTCACCGACGCGCTGACCCCCGAGGACGCGCTCGGCCTGCTGCGCGCCGCCGAGCCGGGCCGCGCCGAGCGGACGGCGCGGCTGCGCGCGCAGGGGTATCCCGCCTACACCACCTCGCCCGGCTGGCTCGGCTACGCCGACGACAAGCTGGTGCGGCTCGCCAAGGAGGCCGTCGCCGACGGCTTCACACAGATCAAGCTGAAGGTCGGCGGGGACCTGGCGGACGACGTGCGCCGGATGCGGCTGGCCCGCGAGGCGGTCGGCCCCGGGGTGCGCATCGCCGTGGACGCGAACCAGCGCTGGGACGTGGCGGAGGCCGTGCGCTGGATGGCGGAGCTGGCGCCCTTCGAGCCGCACTGGATCGAGGAGCCGACCAGCCCCGACGACGTCCTGGGCCACGCCGCCATCCGCGCGGGCCAGCCGGTGAAGGTCGCCACGGGCGAGCACACGGCCAACCGTGTCGTCTTCAAACAGCTCCTCCAGGCCGAGGCCGTGGACTTCGTCCAGATCGACGCGGCACGTGTCGCCGGGGTCAACGAGAACCTGGCCGTCCTGCTGCTCGCCGCCAAGTACGGGGTGCCCGTGTGCCCGCACGCGGGGGGCGTCGGACTGTGCGAACTGGTCCAGCACCTGGCGATGTTCGACTACGTCGCCGTCTCCGGCAGCAGGCGCGACCGCGTCATCGAGTACGTCGACCATCTGCACGAGCACTTCACCGACCCCGCCGTCGTCGAGAACGGGCGCTACCTGGCCCCCGAGGCGCCGGGGTTCTCCGCGCGGATGCGGCCCGAGTCCATCGCGGCGCACCGCTACCCGGACGGGCCGGTGTGGCGGGAGAGGGCAGGTCCGGGGGGCCCAGGGGGTCCGGGCGGCCCGGGACGGCACGAGTACGACGGGTCCGGCGAAGGGGAGACAGGACGATGACCACCACTCCGTCAGCACCGGGCGGGCCCGGCGCCTCCGGCGGCGACTTCGCGGGCATGGCCGCGCTCGTGACCGGCGGCGCCTCGGGCATCGGCGCGGCCGTCGCCGCACTGCTGCGCGACAGGGGCGCACGGGTCGCCGTGCTGGACCTCGACCCGTCCGGGGCGCCCGAGGGGACGCTCGCGCTGAAGGCCGACGTGACCGACGACGCGGCCGTACGGGCCGCCGTCGACCGTGCGGCGGTCGAACTCGGCGGGCTGCACACGGTCGTCGGGAACGCGGGCGTCGGAGCCATCGGCACGGTGGAGGACAACGACGACGCCGAGTGGCGGCGGCTGCTGGACATCAACGTGCTCGGCCTGGTGCGTACGGACCGCGCCGCGCTGCCCCATCTGCGGCGCGCCGCGGCCGAGCGGCCAGGCCATGTCTCCGTCACGCACACCTGCTCCATCGCGGCGACGGCGGGACTGCCGCAGCGTGCCGCGTACAGCGCCAGCAAGGGCGCCGTGCTCTCGCTGACCCTGGCGATGGCCGCCGACCATGTGCGCGAGGGCATCCGCGTCAACTGCGTCAACCCCGGCACCGTGGACACGCCGTGGGTCGGCCGGCTGCTGGACCAGGCGGACGATCCGGCCGCTGAACGGGCCGCGCTGGAGGCGCGGCAGCCGGCGGGGCGGCTGGTCGCGGCCGAGGAGGTCGCCGAGGCCGTCGCGCATCTGGCGAGCCCGCGCTCGGCGGCCGTCACCGGCACGGCGTTCGCCGTGGACGGCGGCATGCAGGGCCTGCGGCTGCGGCCCACCCGTACGTAACGGCCCCGGTCCACCGGACCCGCGACCGAGCGACCGACCGAGCAACCGAGCAACCGAGCCAGGCACCGACCGACCGAGCGCACGACCCAGGCACCGACCGAGGGAACGGGACGACCCCATGCGACTGCGCACGCGTACTCTCCGCACCACAGGCGCCACCGCCTGCGCCGTGCTCCTCGCGGGCACCGCGCTCGCGGGCTGCAACCGAGGCAGCGAGGGCGGCGCCGCCGCGAGCGGCAAGGTCGGCATCGACATGCCGCGCACCGACACCGACTTCTGGACCTCCTACCAGAGTTACGTGAAGAAGGGCGTCGCGGACGGGGTGGTGGACGCGCTGCCCCTCGCCAACTCCCAGAACGACGTCGCCAAGCTCGTCGCGAATGTGCAGACCTTCACCGACCAGCAGGCCAAGGCGATCGTCATGGCGCCCCAGGACACCGGGGCCATCTCCTCGACGCTGGAGAGCCTGGAAGAGCAGAAGATCCCCGTCATCAGCGTCGACACCCGCCCCGACGAGGGCAAGGTCTACATGGTGGTGCGCGCCGACAACCGTGCCTACGGGCGCAAGTCCTGCGAGTACCTGGGCGAGAAACTGGGCGGCAAGGGGCGCGTCGCCGAGCTGCAAGGGGACCTCAGCTCCATCAACGGGCGCGACCGCTCCCAGGCGTTCGCCTCCTGCATGAAGGAGAAGTACCCGGACATCAAGGTCCACGAGCTGCCCACCAACTGGGACGGCAAGGAGGCGTCGGCCAAGCTCCAGAGCCTGCTCGCGCAGCACCGCGACCTGGACGGCATCTACATGCAGGCGGGCGGCGCCTTCCTCCAGCCCACCTTGGCGCTGCTGGAGCAGAAGAACCTGCTCAAGAAGGCGGGCAGCGAGGGCCACATCCGGATCATCTCCAACGACGGCATCCCGGAGGAGCTGAAGGCGATCCGCGAGGGCAAGATCGACGCCACGCTCTCGCAGCCCGCCGACCTCTACGCCAAGTACGCGCTGCACTACGCCAGGGCGGCGCTCCAGGGCAAGGAGTTCAAGCCGGGCCCGACGGACCACGGCTCCGAGATCATCAAGATCCCGGGCGGCCTGGAGGACCAGCTTCCCGCGCCGCTGGTCACCAAGGAGAACGTCGACGACAAGGAGCTGTGGGCCAACCAGTTGGAGAAGGCGAAGTGAGCGGCCCCGCCGACGGGGAGGGGCCCGCTCCTGGCGCGTCCACGTCCGCGCCCGCCGCCGTGCACGCGGAGGGCATCGTCAAGCGCTACGGGGCCACGCTCGCCCTCGACGGCGTCGGCCTCACCGTCCGTCCGGCCGAGGCGCACGCGCTGGTGGGCCGCAACGGCGCGGGCAAGTCCACCCTCGTCTCCGTGCTCACCGGGATGGTCAGGCAGGACGCGGGCTCGGTCACCTTCGGGGGCGAGGCGGCGCCGCGCTACGGGGACACGGAGGCGTGGCGCTCGCGTGTCGCCTGCGTCTACCAGCGGTCCATGGTGGTGCCCGAGCTGACCGTCGCCGAGAACCTGTTCCTCAACCGCTTCCCCGCCGGGCGCGCCATCCGCTGGCGCGCGCTGCGCGAGCGGGCGCGCGCGGTGCTCGCCGAGTACGGGGTGGACGTGGACCCCGCCGCGCGCACGCGGGACCTGACCGTCGAGCAGCGGCAGTTCGTCGAGATCGCGCGGGCCCTGTCCTTCGGCGCCCGCACCGTCGTCCTCGACGAGCCGACGGCGCAGCTCGACGCGGCCGGTATCGACCGGCTCTTCGCGAAGCTGCGCGAACTGCGGGCCCAGGGCGTCGCGTTCCTCTTCATCTCGCACCATCTCCAGGAGGTGTACGAGCTGTGCGACACGGTGACCGTCTACCGCGACGCGCGGCACGTGCTGACGGCGCCCGTCGCCGGGCTGCCCAGGCGGGAGCTGGTCGCGGCCATGACCGGGGACGACGCGTCGCGCGGCGACAGCGCGGCGGCCCGCGCCCGCGAGCGCGCGCCCTCGGGAGCCGCCGCGCTCTCCGGCGGAGTGACCGTGGGCGAGCCGGTGCTGCGCGCCGAGGGGCTCGCGCTGGAGGGCGAGTTCGCGCCGCTCGACCTGTCCGTGCGCGCGGGCGAGGTGCTCGGCCTCGCGGGCGCCACGGCCAGCGGCAACACGGCCGTCGGCGAGACGCTGGTGGGGCTGCGCAAGCAGAGCGCGGGGACGGTTTCCGTGCGCGGCGAGACCGTGCGCCCCGGCAGCGTGCCGCACGCGCTGGACGCCGGGATCGGCTACGTGCCAGAGGACCGGCACCGGCAGGGCCTGGTCCCCGGGCGCAGCGTCGCGGAGAACGCCACGCTCACCGTCGCCGACCAGCTCGGCCCGTGGGGGAGCGTGCTGCCGTCCCGTACGCGGGAGTTCGCGCGCCGCATGATCGGCTCCCTCGACATCAAGACCTCGGGCCCTGACCAGCCCGTCTCCGGGCTCTCCGGAGGCAACCAGCAGAAGGTCGTCATCGCGCGGGCGCTGGCGCGCGAGCCCGGCGTCCTGGTCGCGATCCGGCCGACGGCGGGGGTGGACGTGAAGTCCAAGGACGCGCTGCTCGGCGTCGTACGGGACGTCGCCGACGCGGGCAGCGCCGCCGTGCTCGTCTCGGACGAGCTGGACGACCTGCGCGTCTGCGACCGGGTGCTCGCCCTGTTCCACGGGCGCGTGGTCGCGGAGTACGGGACGCGGTGGGGGGACCAGGAACTGGTCGCCGCGATGGAGGGGATGAGCGGGGCAGGGGCGGAAGGGGAGCAGGGGGCAGAGGGGGCGCGTCCGGAGGGGGAGCAGGGGGCGGGCGACCGGTCCGGTGACCCCGGCCGTCCCGGTGACCCCGGCAGCCCCGGCCGTACGGAGGGCGCCGACGCGCAGGAGGGGAACGCATCATGACCGAGACCACCCGGGCCGCCCGGTCGTCGGCCCGCGAAGTGGCGGACGGCAACGGGACGCCGCCACGAAGCCCCGCCGGTCAGGCCCGGCCCGTGCTCGCCCTCGCCAGATGGCGCGACCTCTCCCTCGTTCCGGTCATCCTCGTCCTCGGCCTGATCGGCTTCATCGTCTCGCCCGCGTTCCTGACGGCCGACAACCTCGTCGGCGTCGTCCAGCAGTCGACGGAACTGGGCCTGCTGGTGCTCGGGCTGGCCCTCGTCCTCATCTGCGGCCGGATGGACCTGTCCCTGGAGTCGACGCTCGGCGTCGCGCCCGTCATCGGGCTGTGGCTGGTGCTGCCGCCCGAGGGCGCGCGGTTCAACGGGCTCGGGCTGCTGCCGCTGTGGACGGCCATCCCGCTGTGCCTGGCCGTCGGCGCGCTGATCGGGACGGTCAACGGCTTCCTGATGCTCAAGCTGCGCGTCAACGGCTTCATCGCCACCCTCGGCATGCTCACCATGCTGCGCGGGCTGCACATCGGCGTCGCCGAGGGCCAGTCGATCGTGAACGTGCCCGACTCCTTCCGCTACCTCGGCAAGGCCGACTGGCTCGGCCTCCCGGCCGCCGTCTGGCTGTGCCTGGCGCTGTACGCGGTCACCGGCGCCGTCCTCGCGTACATGCGGCACGGGCGCGCGCTCTACGCGATCGGCGGCAACGCGGAAGCGGCGCGCGCCGCGGGCATCAGGACGGACCGCATCACCTGGATCGTCCTCGCCTTCGCGGGCACCCTCGCCGCCTTCGCGGGCATCCTCTACACGGGGCACTACGGCTCCGTCTCGGCCAGCCAGGGCGACGGCTGGATCTTCCAGGTCTTCGCCGCCGCCGTCATCGGCGGCATCGGGCTGCGCGGCGGGCGCGGCACCGTCTTCGGCGCGCTGACGGGCGTGCTGACGCTCCAGCTCGTCGTCAACGTCATGACGCTGGGCGGGGTGCCGCCGCTGTGGAACCAGTTCCTCAACGGCACGATCATCATCGTCGCGCTGATCATCTCCCGCTTCGCCAGCGGCGAGCGCCAGGAGTGAGGGCCAGGAGTGAGGGCCAGGAGTGAGGGCCGCGTGAAGGAGGGCATGCGATGCCGGTGACGGGAACGGGCGGCGCAACCGGAGGCGGGGGCGCGTACACGCTCGGGCTGGGCTGCGCCCAGCTCGGCAACCTCCACGCGCCCATGAGCGAGGAGACCGCGCACGCCATCGTGCACACCGCGCTGGAACTGGGCTGCCGCCACCTCGACACCGCGCCGCACTACGGCGTGGGCCTGTCCGAGGAACGCCTCGGGCGGGCGCTGGCAGGAGTCCCGCGCGACACGTACACCCTCTCCACCAAGGTCGGCCGCAGGCTCAGGCCCCTCGGGCCAGGCGAGCGCGTCGGGAGCGAAGAGAGCCAGGGCTTCGTGGACACCCCGCCGCGCGCCCGCGTCTGGGACTTCAGCCGCGACGGCGTCCACCGCACCCTGGAAGCCTCCCTGGAGCGCCTGGGCACCGACCACGTGGACACGGTGTACCTGCACGACGTCGAGAACCATCTGCGCGAGGTGTACGAGACCGGCTTCCCCGCGCTCGCCGAGCTGCGCGCGCAGGGTGTGGTGCGGCACATCGGCTTCGGCATGAACTACAGCGACGTGCTGGCGCGCCTGACGGCGGAGCTGGACGTGGACAGCGTGCTGTGCGCGGGCCGCTGGACGCTGCTGGACCGTACGGCCTTCGACGACCTGCTGCCGGTGTGCGCGCGGCGCGGCACCCGCGTGGTCGTCGGCGGGATCTACAACTCCGGGCTGCTCGCCGACCCGCGCCCCGGCGCACGCTACGACTACCGCCCCGCGCCCGACGCGCTCGTCCGGCGCGCCCAGCGGCTCCAGGAGGTGTGCGCGCGCCACGGCGTGCCGCTGCGCGCGGCGGCGCTGCGCTTCCCCTCCGGGCATCCGTCGGTCGCCTCGGCGGTCGTCGGCGCGTGCACGCCGGATGAGGTGCGGGACAACGTGCGGCTGTCCGCGTACGACATCCCCGGGGCGATGTGGCACGACCTCGTCGCCGAGGGGCTGCTCGACGCCGACCTGCCCCTGCCGACGGACACCACCCCCGGCCCGGACGGTGCGGACGGGAGGGGACCCGATGCGCGTTGACGCCCACCACCACCTGTGGGACCTCGGCCGCCGCGACCAGCCGTGGATGGACGGCCCGTGGGCCGACCCGATCCGGCGCACCTGGACGGAGGCCGATCTCGCCCCGCACCTGGACGCGCACGGCATCGACGCCACGGTCGTCGTCCAGGCGTGCTCGTCGGCCGCCGAGACCCGCGAACTGCTGGCGCTCAAGGAGCGCTCGGGCCGCGTCGCCGCCGTCGTCGGCTGGGCCGACCTCACCGCGCCCGGGGGCCCTGACCTCCCCGCCGGGCTGGCCGGGATACGCCACCAGGTGCAGGACGAGCCCGATCCCTCGTGGCTGTGCCGCGCCGACGTGCGTCGCGCGCTGGCCCGCGTCGCCGAGGCGGGGCTCGTCTACGAGCTATTGGTCACCCCGCGCGAACTGCCGGCGGCCGTGGCCACCGCGCGGGCCCTGCCCGAGCTGCGCCTCGTGCTCGACCACGCGGCGAAGCCGCCGATAGCGGCGGGGGAGTGGCAGCCGTGGGCACGGCTGACGGGGGAACTGGCCGCGCTGCCGAACGTCGGCTGCAAGCTGTCGGGGCTGGTGACCGAGGCCGACTGGCACGGCTGGACGCGGGACGAGGTGCTGCCCTGGGCCCGGCACGCGCTGGACGCCTTCGGGCCCGAGCGGGTCATGTTCGGCTCGGACTGGCCGGTGTGCGGACTGGCCGCTTCCTACGGCGAGGTCCACGCGCTCGCGGAGCACGCGACGTCCCATCTGTCGGCGGCCGAACGCGCTGCGGTCTTCGGCACCAACGCGGCCCGTACGTACGGGATCACGGCGTGACGGGCCGCGTGACGGGCTGACCGCCCCTGCCCGCCCTGCCCGCAGCGCCCGTTTTCCGGAGCCCCCGCCTCCCCGCAACCTTGTCCCGTGACGGCGCGTCCTCTCGTCACGACAGCCCCGTACGCCCCGCGTCCCGGCCCACCCCCACCCCTGCCCACCCCTGCCCCGCCCTGCCCTGCCCTGCCCTGCCCGAGAGGAACCCGTGAGCACGTCCCACACCCCGTCCCGCACCCGCGCAGCCGCCGGCTGGTGGCGGGAGTCCGTCGTCTACCAGGTCTACGTGCCCAGCTTCAGCGACTCCGACGGCGACGGGATCGGCGATCTGCGCGGGATCGCCGCCCGCCTCGACCACCTCGCCGGGCTCGGCGTGGACGCGCTGTGGCTGACCCCGTTCTACCCCTCGCCCTGGGCCGACGGCGGCTACGACGTCGCCGACCACCGCGACGTCGATCCGCGCCACGGCACCCTCGACGACTTCCGCCACCTCCTGGCGAGGGCACACGCGCTCGGCCTCAAGGTCATCGTCGACATCGTGCCCAACCACTGCTCGGACCAGCACCCCTGGTTCAGGGAGGCGCTGGCGTCGGCGCCGGGTTCCGCCGCGCGCGAGCGCTTCGTCTTCCGCGACGGCAAGGGGCCCGACGGGAGCGAGCCGCCCGCCGACTGGCGGTCCAAGTTCGGCGGCGGCGCGTGGACCCGCGTGCCCGACGGACAGTGGTACATGCACATCTTCGCGAAGGAGCAGCCCGACCTGAACTGGGAGAATCCGGAGGTCGCCGCCGACTTCGAGCGGACCCTGCGGTTCTGGCTGGACCTGGGCGTCGACGGGTTCCGGGTGGACGTCGCACACGGCCTGCGCAAGGACCTCGCGCCGCCGCTGCGCGACACCCGCGGCAGCGACAGTGCCCCGCTCAACGCCCCGCCCGAGGGCGACGACCACCCCTTCTGGGACCGCGACGAGGTGCACGAGATCCACCGCTCCTGGCGCAAGATCATCGACGAGTACACGCCCACCCGCGTCGCCGTGGCCGAGGCGGGCGTCAGCGCCTCCCGGCTGCCGCTCTACACCAGGCCCGACGAGCTGCACCAGGCGTTCAACTTCTTCCACCTGCGCTGCCCCTGGGACGCGGACTCCTTCCGTCGCGTCATCGACACCTCGCTGGAGGGCGCGCGCTCGGTCGGCTCCCTGCCGACCTGGGTGCTCTCCAACCACGACGTGGTCCGCCACGTCTCCCGCTACGCGCTGCCCGCGGGCACCGACCTGACGGCCTGGCTCGCCACGGACGGCACGACGCCCGCGCCTGACGAGGAGCGGGGCCGCCGCCGCGCCCGCGCCGGTGCGCTGCTGACGCTGGCACTGCCCGGCACCTCCTACCTCTACCAGGGCGAGGAACTGGGCCTGCCCGAGGTCGCCGACCTTGCGCCCGAGGCGCTGCGCGACCCGATGTGGGAGCGCACGGGGCACGCGCAGAAGGGGCGCGACGGCTGCCGGGTGCCGCTGCCGTGGGCGCGTACGGGGCCCTCGTACGGCTTCGGGCCCGATGGCAGCTGGCTGCCGCAGCCCGAAGGGTGGGGCGAGCGCTCGGCCGAGGCCCAGAACGGTGTGAAGGGCTCCTTCCTGGAGCTGTACCGCGCCGCGATCGCCCTGCGCCGCGCTTTCCGGGGCGACGAGGGCTTCACCTGGCTGCCCTCGGCCGACGGCGAACTCGCCTTCCGCAAGGGTGCCGATCACCCGGCCAGGGGCCTCGAATGCCGGGTCAACCTCGCGGGCGTGCCGGTTCCGCTGCCCGGGGAAGTGGAGGTGCTGCTGGCCAGCGAGGCGCTGCCCGACGACGGCCTGCTGCCGCCGGACACGGCGGTGTGGCTGCGACGGCGCTCCGGCGACGACCCCGGTCCGGGAGCCCTGGCGTAGGACACCCGCGCCGCGCCGCGCGCGTACGCCCGCGCCGCGCGCTCACAACGTCGAGCGCAGCCACTGCTCCACGCTCGCGACGTGCACCGTCGACCAGGAGCGGGCCGCCTCCGCGTCGCGCGCTCGCAGCGCGGCGAGGATCTGGCGGTGTTCGTGCAGGGTGCGGGGGACGGCGTTCTCCTGGGTCAGGCCGCGCCACACCCGGGCCCGTGTCGTGGGGCCCGAGAGGCCGTCCAGCAGGGAGCACAGCACGGAGTTGCCGGAGGCGGCGACGATACGGCGGTGGAACTCCAGATCGGCCGCGACCAGGTCTTCCACCGAGGGGTCGGGGCCCAGCGCGTCGAGCTGGGCCTCCAGCGCGTCGAGTTCCGCCTCGGAGATGCGGTCGCCCGCCATGGCCGTGGCTGCCGGTTCCAGGATGCGGCGTACGGCGAGGAACTCCAGGACCGTGTCGTCGCGGTGGAAGTCCACCACGAAGCTCATCGCCTCCAGCAGGAGCTGGGGGTCCAGGCTCGTGACGTATGTGCCGTCGCCCTGCCGTACGTCCAGGATGCGGATCAGGGACAGGGCGCGCACCGCCTCGCGCAGGGAGTTGCGGGACAGGCCCAGCTCGGTGGCCAGCTCGCTCTCCTTGGGCAGCCGGTCGCCGGGGCGCAGCGCGCCCGCGACGATCATTCCCTTGATCTTCTCGATCGCCTCGTCGGTAACCGCCACCGCTGCCTCCCCGTGCCCCTTCTCCGGAACCGGCCCCCTGCCCAGGACCCGCAGACCTCCGATGTCTGCCCGGTCATTATGGCCCTCGCCATGGCCCGGAGCGCCCGGCCGGGGAAAACCCCGAGGGGGAGCGGGCATGGTGCCCGCTCCCCCTCGGGAGGCGGGTACGCGCTCGGCGTACCCCTCAGACCTCTGAGACCTCTCGGGCCGCTCAGGCGTCGCGCTCGGCGAGCAGCTTCTCCACCCGCTCGCGGACGTCGTCCGTGTCCAGCCCGCGCACCGTCAGCGTGGTGCGGCGGCGCAGCACGTCGTCGGCGGTCTGCGCCCACTCGTGGTCGCGCGCGTAGACGACCTGGGCCCAGATCTCAGGGCCGTCCGGGTGGATGCGCTCGCCCAGCGACGGGTCCTCGTTGACCAGCCGCGCGATGTCGAAGGACAGCGAGCCGTAGTGCGTAGCGAGCTGACGCGCCGTCAGCGGGTCCATCCGCACGCCGGGCTCGCGGTCGACCAGCAGCCGGTGCGCGACCGCGTTCGGGTTGGCGATGCCGGGCAGCGGGGTGCGCCGCACCAGGTCCTTCACTGGCTCCATGTCCTCGGCGAGGGCACCGCCGGGCAGCTTCGCGAGCTTGTTCATGACGGTGCGCCCGATGTGCCGGTACGTCGTCCACTTGCCGCCCGCGACCGACAGCATGCCGCCCCGGCCCTCGCTGACGACGGTCTCGCGCTTGGCGGACTCCACGCCGCCGGGGCCGCCGGGCAGCACCCGCAGACCGGCGAACGCGTAGCTCATCAGGTCCCGGCTCAGGTGCTCGTCGCGCACAGAGAAGGCCGCCTCGTCCAGGATCTGCTGGATGTCGGCCTCGGTCGCGCGCACGTCGGCCGGGTCGCCCTCGTACGCCTCGTCGGTGGTGCCCAGCAGGAGCTGGTCCTCCCACGGCAGCGCGAAGGTGATGCGGTACTTGTCGATCGGCGTGGCCATCGCCGCGCGCCACGGCGCCTTGCGCTTGAGCACCAGGTGGGCGCCCTTGGACAGCCGGATGCTGGGCGAGGAGCCCTTGTCCTCCAGCTTGCGCAGGTGGTCGACCCAGGGGCCCGTCGCGTTGAGGACCAGCCGCGCGTCGATGCCGAACTCGCTGCCGTCCGTACGGTCGCGCAGCTCGGCGCCCGTGACGCGCCCGCGCGTGAAGCGCAGCCCGGTGACCTCGGCGTGGTTGAGCACGACGGCGCCCGACTCGACGGCCGCGCGCACGGTCATGACGGCCATGCGCGAGTCGTTCATCTGGTGGTCGCCGTAGACCGCGACGGCCTTCAGGTTCTCGGTGCGCAGACCGGGGTTGTCTGCGGCGGCCTTCGCGGGGGAGATGACCTTGCCGACGCCGTCACCGAAGGCGGACAGCGCGGAGTACGCGAAGACGCCCGCGCCGAGCTTGGCCGCGCCGTGCGGGCCGCCCTTGTAGACGGGCAGGTAGAAGGTCAGCGGGTTCACCAGATGCGGGGCCACGTCCTTGGCCAGCACCCGCCGCTCGTGGTGGTTCTCCGCCACCAGCTTGACCGCACCGGTCTGGAGGTAACGCAGACCGCCGTGCACCAGCTTGGAGGAGGCGGAGGAGGTGGCGCCGGCGAAGTCGCCGGCGTCCACCATCGCCACCCGCAGACCCGACTGCGCCGCATGCCAGGCGACCGAGGTGCCCAGGATGCCGCCGCCGATCACCAGCAGGTCGTACGTCGCGTTCGCGAGCAGCTCTCTGGTCTCGGCACGGCTCGGGTTGGTGCCGGCAGCCGGGTGCGTCCCGAGGGTGGGGACGCTCTGCGCGGTGTTCATGTCGATCAGTTCTCCTCTTCGATCCAGCCCATGGTCCGCTCCACGGCCTTGAGCCAGCTCTTGTACTCGCGGTCTCGTACGGCCGCGTCCATACGGGGGGTCCATTCGGCGGCGCGCTTCCAGTTGGCGCGCAGCTCGTCGGTGTCCGACCAGAAGCCGACGGCGAGCCCGGCGGCGTAGGCGGCGCCGAGGCAGGTGGTCTCGGCGACCATGGGGCGCACGACGGGCGCGTCCATGAAGTCCGAGATGGTCTGCATCAGCAGGTTGTTGGAGGTCATGCCGCCGTCGACCTTCAGCGCGGTCAGCTCGACGCCGGAGTCCTTCTGCATCGCGTCGACGATCTCGCGGGTCTGCCAGGCCGTGGCCTCCAGCACCGCGCGCGCGAGGTGCGCCTTGGTGACGTAGCGCGTCAGGCCGGCGATGACGCCGCGCGCGTCGGAGCGCCAGTACGGCGCGAACAGGCCGGAGAAGGCCGGGACGAAGTAGGCGCCGCCGTTGTCCTCGACGGAACTGGCGAGGGTCTCGATCTCGGCGGCCGAGTTGATCAGGCCCATCTGGTCGCGCATCCACTGCACCAGCGACCCCGTGACCGCGATGGAGCCCTCCAGCGCGTAGACGGGCTTCTGCTCGCCGATGCGGTAGCCGACGGTGGTCAGCAGGCCGTTGTAGGAGTTGACGGCCTCGTGCCCGGTGTTCAGCAGCAGGAAGGTGCCGGTGCCGTACGTCGACTTGGCCTCGCCCTTGTCGAAACACGTCTGGCCGAACAGGGCCGCCTGCTGGTCGCCCAGGGCCGAGGCGACGGGCACGCCCGCGAGCGCTCCGGTGGCCTCGCCGTAGACCTCGGCGGAGGAGCGGATCTCGGGCAGCACGGCCGTCGGCACGCCCATGGACTGGCAGATCGACTCGTCCCACTCCATGGAGTGGAGGTTCATCAGCATGGTGCGCGAGGCGTTGGTGACGTCGGTGACGTGCCGTCCGCCGTTGACGCCGCCGGTGAGGTTCCAGATCACCCAGGAGTCCATGGTCCCGAAGAGGATCTCGCCGTTCTCGGCGCGCTCCCGCAGGCCCTCGACGTTGTCGAGCAGCCAGCGGATCTTCGGGCCCGCGAAGTAGGAGGCCAGGGGCAGCCCGGTCTGCCGGCGGAAGCGGTCCTGGCCGACGTTGCGGCCCAGCTCGTGGCAGAGCGCGTCGGTGCGGGTGTCCTGCCAGACGATGGCGTTGTGCACCGGCTGGCCTGTGTTCTTGTCCCACAGGAGCGTGGTCTCGCGCTGGTTGGTGATGCCCAGCGCCTTCACGTCGTCCTTGCTGATCCCGGCCTGCGCCAGGGCTCCGGCGACCACCCGCTGGACATTGGTCCAGATCTCCGCGGCGTCGTGCTCGACCCAGCCCGGCTTCGGGAAGATCTGCTCGTGCTCCTTCTGGTCGACCGAGACGATGCGGCCGTCCTTGTCGAAGACGATGCAGCGGCTGGAGGTCGTGCCTTGGTCGATGGCCGCGATGAAGGGCCCGGTGTGGGTGTCGCTCATGTCGTGCTCCAAGAAGTTCGGTAGGTGTGCGGGCTCGGGCTCGGGCTCGGGCTGCGGTGCCGCGGGCGGCACCGGGGCCGGTCGCGGGGGCGGCTCAGGCGAAGGCGACCTGGTAGACGCCGCCCGCGATGGCTCCGCCGAGGAGCGGGCCCACGACCGGGATCCACGCGTAGGTCCAGTCCGAGCCGCCCTTGTTCGGCAGCGGCAGCAGCGCGTGCACGATGCGCGGGCCGAGGTCGCGGACCGGGTTGATCGCGTACCCCGTGGGGCCGCCCAGCGAGAGGCCGATGCCCACGACCACGAGGGCCGTCAGCAGCGCGCCGATCCCGGAGACGCCCACACCCTTGGTGAGGCCCTGGGTGAGGATCGCGATCACCAGTACGAAGGTGGCGATGACCTCGGTGGCCAGGTTCTGCGCGGCGTTGCGGATCTCGGGGGAGGTGAAGAAGACGCCGTGCACAGGGCCCGGGTTCGCGTCCTTCAGCGGCTCGACCTCCGGATCGGTGAGGTGGGCCTGGAAGTGTCCGTAGTACGCGATCCAGACGAGCACGGCACCGATCATCGCGCCGAGCAGCTGGCAGGCGAAGTAGAGCGGAACATCCGCCCACTTCGTGGTCCCCTCGATGGCGAGGCCGACGGTGACCGCCGGATTGAGGTGCGCGCCGGAGACCTGAGCGACATAGGCGCCGGTCAGCACGGCGAAGCCCCAGCCGAAGGCGATGGCGACCCAGCCCGCCCCGAACGCCTTGGAACGCTTGAGGCTCACCGCGGCGCAGACGCCGCCACCCAGCAGAATGAGGACGGCGGTCCCTATGGTCTCGCCGAAGAAGATGTCGGAGCTGGACACCCGTGACTCCTTTGTCCTTGTCCAGATGTAGGGCGGACCGGGTCCCGTCCGGTGTTCGACAATGTCGACCGCCGAACGGCAGTTTTCTCTTCAGTGAAGAGATCGTCAAGGGGTTGTGACTCAGGACTCCCATGTCCACCCTGCTGCTTCAGCCGTGCTTACGCCTGCTGGGCTGCTCCCCGTGAGGAGCGGCGCCCTGCGGCGACACCGCACCCGGCCGCGCCCCGCCCAGCGGCGGCGCCCCTAGGGGGTGTCTTCAGCGTCCCGTCTGGGCGGCCTGGCGGCCGGACGACGCTACTTTGAAGACACCCCCTAAAAACGCCGCGCCCCCAGGTCCCGCGAGACGGCGCGCGCGCAGTCCCGTACCGCCGCGACCAGCCTCGGCCGCAGCTCCCCGTCCTCGCACACCCGCTCCACGGCCCCTGTCACCCCGACCGCGCCCACCGGCATCCTGCGCCGGTCGTGGATCGGCGCCGCGACCGAGGCCAGCCCCTCCCAGGTCTCCTCGACGTCCCCGGCCCAGCCCCGCGCCCGCGTCATGTCCAGGACGCTCTCGAAGCCCTCCAGGTCCGTGACGGTGTGCTCCGTGAAGCCCTGGCGCTCGCCGTCGGCCGCCTCGCTGTGCGCGACGGGGTCGTGCGCGGCGATGACCTTGCCGAGCGCGGTGCTGTGCAGCGGCTGCATCGCGCCGACCTCCAGCACCTGACGGCTGTCGTCGGGCCGGAAGACGTGGTGCACGATCAGCACACCCTGCTGGTGGAGCACGCCCAGATAGACGCTCTCGCCGCTGGAGCGCGCCAGGTCGTCGGCCCAGACGAGGGCGCGCGCCCGCAGCTCGTGCACGTCGAGATAGCTGGTCCCCAGGCGCAGCAGCTCAGCGCCGAGCTGGTACTTGCCCGTCGTCGGCTCCTGCTCGACGAAGCCCTCCTGCTGGAGGGTGCGGATGAGGCCGTGCGCCGTGCCCTTGGGCAGCTCCAGGGAGGAGGCGATGTCGGAGAGGCCGAGCCGCCGCTCGCCGCCCGCCAGCAGGCGCAGCACCGCCGCGGCGCGCTCCAGCGACTGGATGGTCCGGGCCATCAGGCACCTCCCTGACCTGCTCTTCGTGATCGGATTCGACAATGCCGAACGGTATCGCGTCATGTCGACACGACGGAACCCGGGGGCGCGGCCCGGGCCGGACAGCGTCGGTTTTCGGCCGGGGAACGACGCTTCCCGGGCCGACGGCGGGGCAGGGGTCCCGGCGCGGTTCCTTCCGGGGTCCTCCGCGGCGTCCGCGCCGGGGGGCCACGGGTGTCCGCTTGGCGGAACGTCCCCCTGGGGTCTTGTGCTCGACCGATACCCTGATCTGGTGCGCCGTTCCGCAGGGGCCGCGCATAGCCGACAGCCGTCGCACCCATAGGGAGCACCTTCATGGCCTCGCCGAGCACCACGTCCTCCGCCGCATACCCCCGGGCTGACGCCCTCCGCCAGGCACTGGCGGAGCGAGTGGTCGTCGCCGACGGGGCGATGGGCACCATGATCCAGGCGCAGGACCCCAGCCTCGACGACTTTCAGCAGCTCGAAGGCTGCAACGAGATCCTCAACGTCACCCGCCCTGACATCATCCGCGCCGTCCACGAGGAGTATTTCGCCGCGGGCGTCGACTGCGTGGAGACCAACACCTTCGGCGCCAACCACGCGGCGCTGGGCGAGTACGACATCACGGACCGGGTCTACGAGCTGTCGGAGAAGGGCGTGCGGATCGCCCGCGACGTCGCCGACGAGTTCCAGGCCAAGGACGGCCGCGACCGCTGGGTACTGGGCTCCATGGGCCCCGGCACCAAGCTGCCCACGCTCGGACACGCCCCGTACACCGTGCTGCGCGACGCCTATCAGAGCAACGCCGAGGGCATGATCGCGGGCGGCGCCGACGCGCTGCTCGTGGAGACCACGCAGGACCTCCTCCAGACGAAGGCGTCCATCATCGGCGCCCGCCGCGCCATGGACGCGCTCGGCGCGAACCTCCCGCTCATCTGCTCGGTGACGGTCGAGACCACCGGCACCATGCTCCTCGGCTCCGAGATCGGCGCCGCGCTCACCGCGCTGGAGCCGCTGGGCATCGACATGATCGGGCTGAACTGCGCCACGGGCCCCGCCGAGATGAGCGAGCACCTGCGCTACCTCGCGCAGCACTCCCGGGTGCCGATCTCCTGCATGCCCAACGCGGGCCTGCCCGTCCTGGGCAAGGACGGCGCCTACTATCCGCTCACCCCGGGCGAGCTGGCCGACGCGCACGAGACCTTCGTCCGCGACTACGGCCTCTCCCTCGTCGGCGGCTGCTGCGGCACCACGCCCGAGCACCTGCGCCAACTGGTGGAGCGGGTGCGCGGCACCGAGCCGACCCCGCGCGACCCGCGGCCCGAGCCCGGCGCCGCCTCGCTCTACCAGACGATCCCGTTCCGCCAGGACACCTCGTATCTGGCCATCGGCGAGCGGACGAACGCGAACGGCTCCAAGAAGTTCCGCGAGGCCATGCTCGAAGGCCGCTGGGACGACTGCGTCGAGATGGCCCGCGACCAGATCCGCGAGGGCGCCCACATGCTCGACCTGTGCGTCGACTACGTGGGCCGCGACGGCGTCGAGGACATGAACGAGCTGGCCGGACGCTTCGCCACCGCCTCCACGCTCCCCATCGTGCTGGACTCCACCGAGGTTCCCGTCATCCAGGCGGGCCTGGAGAAGCTCGGCGGGCGCGCGGTCATCAACTCCGTCAACTACGAGGACGGCGACGGCCCCGAGTCCCGCTTCGCGAAGGTCACCGCGCTGGCCGCCGAGCACGGCGCCGCGCTCATCGCGCTGACGATCGACGAGGAGGGCCAGGCACGCACCGCCGAGCACAAGGTCGCCATCGCCGAACGCATCATCGACGACCTCACGGGCAACTACGGGATCCGTGAGTGCGACATCCTCATCGACTGCCTCACCTTCACCATCTGCACCGGTCAGGAGGAGTCGCGGGGCGACGGCGTCGCCACCATCGAGGCGATCCGGGAGCTGAAGCGCCGCCGCCCGGACGTCCAGACCACCCTCGGTCTGTCCAACATCTCCTTCGGCCTCAACCCTGCGGCCCGCATCGTCCTGAATTCCGTCTTCCTCGACGAGTGCGTCAAGGCAGGGCTCGACTCGGCCATCGTCCACGCCTCCAAGATCTTCCCGATCGCGCGTCTTGAGGAGGAGCAGGTCAAGACGGCGCTCGACCTCATCTACGACCGGCGCTCCGAGGGCTACGACCCGCTCCAGAAGCTCATGGAGCTGTTCGAGGGCGCCACCGCCAAGTCCATGAAGGCGGGCAAGGCCGAGGAACTGGCGGCCCTGCCGCTGGACGAGCGGCTCCAGCGCCGCATCATCGACGGCGAGCGCAACGGCCTGGAGGCCGACCTCGACGCCGCGCTGGAGGAGCGCCCCGCACTGGAGATCGTCAACGACACCCTGCTCGCGGGCATGAAGGTCGTCGGCGAGCTGTTCGGCTCCGGACAGATGCAGCTTCCCTTCGTGCTCCAGTCCGCCGAGGTCATGAAGACCGCGGTGGCCTACCTGGAGCCGCACATGGAGAAGACCGACGACGACGGCAAGGGCACGATCGTGCTGGCCACCGTCCGCGGCGACGTGCACGACATCGGCAAGAACCTCGTCGACATCATCCTGTCCAACAACGGCTACAACGTCGTCAACCTCGGCATCAAGCAGCCGGTCTCCGCGATCCTGGACGCCGCCGAGGAGAACAAGGCCGACGTCATCGGCATGTCGGGCCTGCTGGTCAAGTCCACGGTGATCATGAAGGAGAACCTGGAGGAGCTGAACCAGCGCAAGATGGCCGCAGACTTCCCCGTCATCCTCGGCGGCGCCGCGCTCACCCGCGCCTACGTGGAGCAGGATCTGCACGAGGTCTACGAGGGCGAGGTCCGCTACGCCCGCGACGCCTTCGAGGGCCTGCGCCTCATGGACGCGCTGATGGGCATCAAGCGCGGCGTGCCCGGCGCCGAGCTGCCCCCGCTCAAGCAGCGCCGGGTGCCCAAGCGTGACGTCCAGGTCGCCGAGCCGGAGGTCAACGACGGCTCCGTGCGCTCCGACGTCGCCACCGACAACCCCGTACCCGAGCCGCCCTTCTGGGGCAGCCGCGTCATCAAGGGCATCGGGCTCAAGGAGTACGCCTCCTGGATCGACGAGGGCGCGCTGTTCAAGGGCCAGTGGGGCCTCAAGGAGTCGCGGACGGGGGAGGGCCCCTCGTACGAGGAACTGGTGGAGACCGAGGGACGGCCCAGGCTGCGCGGCTGGCTGGACGAGCTCCAGTCCAAGAACCTCCTGGAAGCGGCCGTCATCTACGGCTACTACCCCTGCGTCTCCAAGGGCGACGACCTGATCCTGCTGAACGAGGACGGCAGCGAGCGCACCCGCTTCACGTTCCCGCGCCAGCGGCGCGGACGGCGCCTGTGCATGGCCGACTTCTTCCGGCCCGAGGACTCCGGCGAGAAGGACGTGGTCGGGCTCCAGGTCGTCACCATCGGCTCGAAGGTGGACACGGCGGCGGCCGAGCTGTTCGCCAACAACAACTACCGCGACTACATGGAGCTGCACGGCGTCTCCGTGCAGCTCGCCGAGGCGCTGGCCGAGTACTGGCACGCGCGGGTCCGCTCCGAGCTGGGCTTCGCCGGGGAGGACCCGGACGAGATGAGCGGCATGTTCGACCTGAAGTACCGGGGCGCGCGCTTCTCCCTCGGCTACGGCGCCTGCCCGAACCTGGAGGACCGGGCGAAGATCGCCGACCTCCTCCAGCCGGAGCGGATCGGCGTCGAGCTGTCCGAGGAGTTCCAGCTCCACCCCGAGCAGTCCACGGACGCGATCGTGATCCACCACCCGGAGGCGAAGTACTTCAACGCACGGTGACCAGCGCTCGCACGGTGACCTGCGCTCGTACGGCGACGGCGCACGCACCGTGATCACCACTCGCACGGTGTTCAACCTGCCGTGACCGAGGTCGCCCGCCACGCGCGGGCCCGCCGACGTACACTGCTTGGTCCGGTACAGGCCGGTCACCCGGTTCCTTGGGAAGCGGGTGACCGGCCTTCTCGTCCCTTGAGGAGGCGTAGCGGATGACCAGCTCCATCCCCGCAGTCGGCACCCTGACGGCCGAAGGCGCTTCGCTGGAGGCCGTGCTGCTCGACATGGACGGCACTCTCGTCGACACCGAGGGCTTCTGGTGGGACTCCGAGGCCGCGGTCTTCGAGCGGCTGGGCCACAGGCTGCGCGACGAGTGGCGGCACGTGGTGGTCGGCGGGCCCATGACCCGCAGCGCGGGCTTCCTCATCGACGCCACCGGCGCCGACATCACCGTCGAGGAGGTCAGCGCGCTGCTCAACGCGGAGTTCGTCGCCCGGCTGGAGCGGGGCGTGCCCCTGATGCCGGGCGCCCGCAGGCTGCTCACCGAGCTGGCGGCGCACAGGGTGCCCGCCGCGCTGGTCTCCGCCTCCCACCGCACCGTCGTGGACCGGATGCTGGAGTCGCTGGGCCAGGAGCACTTCGCCCTCACCCTCGCGGGGGACGAGCTGGCGCGCACGAAGCCGCACCCCGACCCGTATCTGACGGCCGCGGCCCGCCTGGGCGCGGACCCGGCGCGCTGCGCCGTGGTCGAGGACACCGTGACGGGGGTGACGTCGGCGGAGGCGGCGGGCTGCCAGGTGGTGGCCGTACCGTCCGTCGCGCCCATCGAGCCGGTCGCGGGGCGCACGGTCGTGGAATCCCTCGAAGAAGTGGATCTGCCCTTTCTGCGCTCTCTGATCATGGTCGCGCACTGAGCGTGCGCAAAGCCGTGCCGCGCGTGGACAAAAAAGGCCGCTGAGTCTTCTCGCGCGGCCTTCGGTGCGGAATCCCGAACGGCCGCGGGAATAGCGCCGGAAACTGTCAGCACCGGTTCGCTTATTCTCCGTGACCCACCGAATGGCCGAATTCGCACGCCGGACGGTCGGCGGACATCCGTCGCGGGAAAGTGATGTTTGTCACGCGTTCGCGTGTCGACAGGAATGCACTTCCGTGGTGGAACGCCGCTTCGTCTCGCGATCCCCGCACCCTTGTGTCCCTATTGGTTCTGCGAAGCGCCATACGTTCCGGTGTCCGTATAGCGGATGGCCGACGCTCGATATCGGTTCCGGATAGCGGTTGCGCGGCGCCCTGTTCAGGATTGTCACCGCAGAGGTACTAACGTCTGCTTCCCGGCCTTTCCACCATGCAACAACCCCCGGCCGGACGAGGGAGACCGTCGACCATGAACCGCAAGATACTCGTGCTGCCCGCGCTGGCCGGGCTGCTCGTTCCCGTACTCGCCGGATGCGGCGGCGGAGCAGACGGGGACGACGGCGACGGCAAGCCCATCGTCGTGGGCACGACGGACAGCTTCGCGGTCAGCAAGGACACTCCAGCGCCCTTCGACCCGGCGGCGTCCTACGACGTCAGCGCCTGGAACGTCATGCGCAACACCTTCCAGACGCTGCTGCGGCTGCCCCGCTCGGGCACCGAGCCGGTGACGGACGCGGCCGAGCGCTGCGGATTCACCGACCAGCGCAACGAGCAGTACCGCTGCACCCTGCGCGACGGACTCACCTTCTCCAACGGCAACGAGCTGGACGCGAAGGACGTCGAGTTCTCCGTCAAGCGCCTGCTGCACATCGACTTCGCCAACGGGCCCGCCTCCCTCCTCAGCAATGTGGACAAGGCGGAGGCGACCAACAACAGGGAAATCGTCTTCCACCTCAAGAAGCCGGACGCGACCTTCCCGTACAAGCTCGCGACCCCCGCCGCCTCCATCGTGGACAGCGAGACCTATCCCGCGAACGGTTTCGTCAAGGGCTTCGACGTGACCGGCTCGGGCCCCTATGTGCTGGACGACTTCGACGCCAAGAAGAACAAGGCCGTCTTCACCAGGAACCCGGACTACAAGGGCACCCTGAATGTCAAGAACAGCCGCGTCGAGATGCGCTTCTTCAAGCGCTCTGCCGACATGGAGAAGGCACTCTCGGCGGGTGACATCGACCTGATGAACCGCACCATCTCGCCCGAACAGGTCGAGAAGCTGGAGACGCCCAAGGACGACGGCATCGAACTCGTCGAGCAGCCGGGCCAGGAAATCCGCTATCTCGTCTTCAACACCGACGACCGCACAGCGGGCCGTACCGCGGTGCGCAAGGCCATGGCCCAGGTCGTCGACCGCCAGCAGCTCGTACGCGATGTCTACGCGCGCACATCGGAGCCGCTGTACTCGATCGTCCCCGGCGGCCTCCCGGGCCACACCAACTCCTTCTTCAACGAGTACGGCGAGCCCGACACCTCCGCTGCGCGCGACACGCTGCGCGAGGCGGGCATCGACACCCCGGTGAAGATCACCCTCGCGTACACCACGGACCACTACGGCGACGTCACGGCCAAGGAGTTCAAGACCCTCAAGGAGCAGCTCAACGCCACCGGGCTCTTCCGCGCCGAGACCAAGGGCGTGCCCTGGGACAGCTACCGCCAGGCGGCGACCGAGGGGAAGTACCAGGTCTACGGCTACGGCTGGTTCCCTGACTTCCCGGACGCGGACAACTTCATCGCGCCCTTCTTCGAGAAGAACAACTTCCTCGACTCGCCGTACGACAACCACGAGATCAGGAACAAGCTGATCCCGCAGACCCGGCGCGAGGCCGACCGGGCCGGTACGACCTCGGACTTCAAGCGCGCCCAGGACATCGTCGCCGACGAGGTCCCGCTGCTGCCGCTGTGGCAGGGCAAGCAGTACATCGCCGCGCGCGACGACATCACCGGGGTCGAGTGGGCGCTCAACTCCGCCTCCGTGCTCCAGCTCTGGGAGCTGGGCCGGGGCGTGGGCAACTGAACCGCCCGAGCTGGGCCGAGGGGGCCGTGCGTTCCGTGAGCACATGTTCCGTGAGTACACGGGCCGTGAGCACACGGGACGCACAGAAGACGTGCATCACGCGGCAACGGCGCCCCGGGATGCCACGGACAACCGCAAAGAGACGAGAGAGACGGTAGGACGGACATGCGCGTGAGAAACCGTCAGGCCCGGTGGTCGGCCCGGGGGCAGGCCCGGTGGGCGGCTGCGCCCCTCACCGTCGCCGTGGCCGCCACGCTGCTCGCGGGGTGCGGCAGCGACGACGGCGAGGCCGCGGGCAAGGGGGAGCCCATCGTCATGGGGATGAGCGACGACGTCATCTCCACCGACCCGGCCTCCGGCTACGACCCCGCCTCCTGGCTGGTCTTCAACAACGTGTTCCAGTCCCTCCTGAGCTTCCCCAAGGGCTCCACCACGCCGCAGCCCGAGGCGGCCAGCCAGTGCGGCTTCACCGACAGCCGCACCCGCGTCTACTCCTGCACCCTGCGCGACGGGCTCCGCTTCAGCAACGGCAACGAGCTGACCTCCGAGGACGTCAAGTTCTCCTTCGACCGCACCCTGCGCATCGACGACGAGGCCGGCCCCGCCGTGATGCTGGACTCCATCGACGAGGTGACCACGACGGACAAGAAGACCGTCGTCTTCCGTCTCAAGTACCCGGACGCCACCTTCCCGCAGAAGATCGCCTCCGGCGCCGGGTCCATCGTCGACCACCGCTCGTACCCGAAGAACAGCCTCCGCAAGGACCAGAAGGCCGTCGGCTCCGGCGTCTACACCCTGGAGAGCTTCGACAAGAAGCAGGCCCGCTTCTCCGTCAACCCCCACTACCGCGGCCCCGCCGAGGCCCAGAACAGCGGCATGACGCTGAAGCTCTTCCACGGAGACCAGGACAGGCTGAAGAAGGCCGTCCAGAAGGGTGACGTCGACCTCGCCTACCGCGGCCTGTCCACCGCCGCGCTCGCCGGCCTGGAGGCGTCCTCGGGCACGGCGGGCAGCAACCGCCACATCCAGGTCGTCGAGGGCACCAGCGCCGAGGTCCAGCACGTCGTCTTCAACCTCAAGGACCCCGTCACGGGGAAGCTCGGCGTCCGCCAGGCCATCGCGTACCTCCTCGACCGGACCACCCTCATCCGCGACGTCTACAAGCGCACGGCCGAACCGCTCTACTCCGTCGTCCCCGCCGGGATCACCGGCCACAACACCGCCTTCTTCGACCGCTACGGCGAGCGCCCCCAGCGCGACAAGGCGGAGGCCGCGCTCAGGAGCGAGGGCATCCAGGGCAAGGTCGAGCTGACGCTGTGGGCCACACCCGTGCGCTACGGCCCCGACACGGTCAAGGAGTTCGAGGAGATAGCCGACCAGCTCAACGCCAGCGGCCTCTTCGACGCCAAGGTCAAGACCAGGGACATCGAGCAGTACGACAAGGACATCGCGGCCGGGAAGTACGGCGTCTACGTGAAGGGCTGGGTCCCCGACTACCCGGACGCCGACAACTTCACCGCCCCCTTCTTCGGCGAGGGCAACGTCCTGAGCAACGGCTACGACCCCGGACGCATCACCGGGCAGCTCCTGCCGCGCACCGCGAAGAAGAGCAACAGGGCCGACACCGTCCAGGACTTCGAGGCCGTCCAGGACCAGGTCGCCGAGGAGGTGCCGGTGCTGCCGGTGTGGCAGGGCAAGCAGTACGCCGTGGCCCGCGAGAACATCGCGGGTCTCGAGTGGACGCTGGACGCCTCGACGGTCTTCCGCTTCTGGGAGATCAGCAAGGGCGCCGACGGCTGACCGGAGACCCGGCGGGGACGGGGCCGGGGTCGTGACGGGGGCGCGCCGTGTCGGGCGCGCCCCCGGTCGCCTGTGCGGCTTACGGGCTTACGGGCCTACGGGGTGCCGGGGCGGACGAGCCCGCTCTCGTAGGCGTAGACCGCCGCCTGGACCCGGTCCCGCAGCCCCAGCTTCGTCAGCACATGGCCGACGTGCGTCTTGACCGTCGTCTCGCTGACGAACAGATCGGCGGCGATCTCCGCGTTCGACAGGCCGCGTGCCACCAGCTTCAGCACCTCGACCTCACGCTCCGTGAGCTGGTGCAGGGTGTCAGGGACGGGCTCGTCGCCCGAGGGCAGCTTGCCCGCGTACTTGTCGAGCAGGCGGCGGGTGATGCTCGGCGCGAGCATCGCCTCACCGGCCGCCACCACGCGGATCGCCTGCACCAGCTCGCCCGCGGGCGCGTCCTTGAGCAGGAAGCCGCTGGCACCGGCGCGCAGTGCCTCCACGACGTACTCGTCGAGATCGAAGGTCGTCAGCACCAGCACCTTGGCCGGGCCGTCCTTCGCGGGCCCCGTGATCCTGCGGGTGGCCTCGACACCGTCCATCCGGGGCATGCGGATGTCCATCAGGACCACGTCCGGCTGGAGCGCCCGCACCTGATCGAGGGCCTGGAGCCCGTCACCGGCCTCTCCGACCACGGCGATGTCCTGCTCCGCCTCCAGAATCATCCGGAATCCGGTGCGCAGCAGCGGCTGGTCATCGACCAGCAGGACGCGGATAGCCACGGAATCTCCTCCAGCGGACGTCAGGCGGCATGTGGGCCCATTCTTGCCTAAGCCCCCGGCAGGGGGTCCGCTGGGCCTTCCGCACGCGCTACGGGCGCCTGCGCCCCCGCTCGGGGCTCGGGCTCGGTGCGGGGCTCGGGGAGCCGGGGCTGGATGGTGAGGGGATACGGCGGGGGAGTGCCGCCGAACTCGGGACAGTGCGCCTGGTGGTCGCACCAGCCGCAGAGCTTGCTGCGCTTCGGACGCCAGTCACCGCTCTCCGTCGCGCGCGTGATCGCGTCCCACAGCGCCAGCAGCTTCCGCTCGACGCCGCGCAGGTCCTCCTCGTCCGGGTCGTACGTCAGGACGTCACCCTCGCCGCCCAGGAAGACCAGCTGGAGCCTGCGCGGGATCACCCCGCGCAGGCGCCAGAGCACCAGCGCGTAGAACTTCATCTGGAAGAGGGGCCCGTCCGTGTACTCGGGGCGGGGAGCCTTGCCCGTCTTGTAGTCCACGACGCGGACCTCGCCCGTCGGCGCGACATCGACGCGGTCGATGATCCCGCGCAGCCGGAGCCCCGACTCCAGCTTCGCCTCGACGAACAGCTCGCGCTCGGCGGGCTCCAGCCGGGTGGGGTCCTCCAGGGTGAACCAGCGCTCGACCAGCTCCTCGGCCTCCGCGAGCCACTGGGCCAGCCGCTTCCCTGCCGCATCCCCGGCACCGTCCGTCTCCTCGGCGCCCTCCGCGCCGTCCGCGCCCTCCGCCGTCTCCGTGTCCTCCGCGAAGAGCTGGGCCAGCTCCGGACGCTTCGCGAGCAGCCGCTCCCACTCGCGCACGACCAGGGAACGCGCGCGGGGAGCGCTGCGCTGCGCCGCGGGAGCGTCGAAGAGCCGCTCCAGCACCGCGTGGACGACGGTGCCGCGCGTGGCGGCGGGGGAAGGTTTCTCGGGCAATTTGTCGATCACCCGGAAGCGGTAGAGCAGCGGACACTGCATGAAGTCACTGGCCCGCGACGGCGACAGCGAGTTCGGAGGCGATGCGGCGCTGGTTCTCATGGGGGAAGACCCTACGGCCCATCACTGACAACGGGCGCATACCATCGACGGCACAGGTCCTCGCACTGCATGATCATGGGAATCGCGCAGGGCGGTGTGCGGGGGCAGCGGCAGAGGGGAACCCGTGGCGGACACGGACAACGGCGGCAAGCCGCGCACCAGCGGCCCCGGCAGCACGAGTGACGAGGGCGACGGCCGCGACCGCGCCCCCGGCGGGCCGGACGTCTCCGAGGCTCCGGCGCGCACCGGAACCGGCGGGCCGGACGGCTCCGCTGAGGCGCCGCGCGTCGCGGTACGGGCCGAGGCCCCCGAGGACGCGCCCGCGCGCGTGCCCGCCGACGGCCCTGAAGCGGAACCCGAACCGGACCACGCGCCCTCCCACGAGACACCCCGGGAGGCACCCTCCGAGGACCGGCCGACGTCCCAGGAACGGCCCGCCCCGGACCCGGAGGAGACGGCCCCCGAGCCCTTCGCGGCCCGCGAGGAGAAACCCGCGCCCGCCGACCCGGGCGGGCGGGGCCTCTCGAAGCAGACTTCCGAAAAGGCGCGGACCCCCGATAAGCAGGAGAAGGGCGAGCGTTCCCGTACGGGCGGCGGCATCCTCATGGGCCGCCCCTTCGGCGTGCCCGTCTACGTCGCACCGAGCTGGTTCCTCGTCGCCGCGCTCATCACCTGGGTGTTCGGCGGCCAGCTCGACCGCGTACTGCCCCACCTCGGCGCCCTGCGCTACCTCATCGCGCTCTTCTTCGCCGTGGCCTTCTACGCCTCCGTCCTGGTGCACGAGCTGGCCCACACCGTCGCCGCGCTGCGCTTCAAGCTGCCGGTGCGCCGCATCCAGCTCCAGTTCTTCGGGGGCGTCTCGGAGATCGAGAAGGAGTCCGAGACGCCGGGCCGCGAGTTCGTCCTCGCCTTCGTGGGACCGCTGCTCTCGCTCGTCCTCGCGGGAGTCTTCTACGTCGGCATGAAGGTCGTCGAGCCCGGCACCGTGCCCGGGGTGCTGCTCGCCGGGCTCATGGTCTCCAACCTCATCGTCGCGGCCTTCAACCTCCTCCCGGGGCTTCCCCTGGACGGCGGCCGGATGCTGCGTGCCCTGGTCTGGAAGCTCAGCGGCAGGGCCATGACAGGCACCGTCTTCGCCGCCTGGACGGGCCGCGCCCTGGCCATCGCCGTGCTGATCGGGCTGCCCCTGGCCACCCACGCGGGCGGCTTCACCGAGGACGGGCTGAGCGGGGTCGACTCCCTCACGGACGCGCTGCTCGCCGCCATCCTCGCCGCGATCATCTGGACCGGCGCCGGCAACAGCCTCCGCATGGCCAGGCTGCGCGAACACCTCCCCGAGCTGCGCGCCCGCGCGCTCACCCGCCGCGCCGTCCCCGTACACGCAGACACCCCACTCTCCGAGGCCCTGCGCCGCGCCAACGAGGCGGGCGCACGCGCGCTCGTCGTCGTGGACGGCAGGGGCGGCCCCATCTCGCTGGTGCGCGAGGCGGCGATCGTCGGGGTGCCCGAGCACCGTCGTCCCTGGGTCGCCGTCTCCACGCTCGCGCAGGACCTCAAGGAGGGCATGCGGGTCCGCGCCGAGCTGGCGGGCGAGGAACTGCTCGACCACCTGCGTGCCACCCCGGCCACGGAGTACCTGGTGGTCGAGGACACCGGCGAGATCTACGGCGTGCTGTCCACCGGGGACGTCGAGAAGGCGTTCGTCGCGGCCATGGCCAAGCCCTCCGCGTAGCCGGCCTCCGGAAACCCGTTAGTCTGTCCGTATGTCCGAACCGACCGGTGCCGCCCGCCGTCGCGGGCCCTTCAAGGTCGGGGACCAGGTCCAGCTCACCGACCCCAAGGGACGCCACTACACGATCACCCTCGAAGAGGGGAAGAGCTTCCACACCCACAAGGGAGCTTTCCCCCACGACGAGCTGATCGGCGCTCCCGAGGGCAGTGTCGTCCGTACCACGGGAAACGTCGCCTACCTGGCGCTGCGCCCCCTGCTCCCCGACTATGTCCTGTCCATGCCCCGCGGAGCCGCGGTGGTCTACCCCAAGGACGCGGGGCAGGTGCTGGCGATGGCCGACATCTTCCCCGGCGCGCGCGTCGTGGAGGCAGGTGTCGGTTCCGGTTCGCTCAGCACCTTCCTGCTGCGCGCCATCGGCGACCAGGGCATGCTGCACTCCTACGAGCGCCGAGCCGACTTCGCGGAGATCGCCCAGCAGAACGTGGAGCGCTATTTCGGCGAGCCCCACCCCGCCTGGACGCTCACCGTGGGCGATCTCCAGGACAACCTGTCCGACACCGAGGTCGACCGCGTCATCCTCGACATGCTGGCCCCCTGGGAGTGCCTGGACGCCGTCTCCAAGGCGCTGGTGCCCGGCGGCATCGTGTGCTGCTACGTCGCCACCACGACGCAGATGGCCCGCGTCGTCGAGTCCATCCGCGAGCACGGCACCTTCAACGAGCCGCAGGCGTGGGAGACCATGGTCCGCAACTGGCACGTCGAGGGCCTCGCCGTGCGCCCCGACCACCGCATGATCGGGCACACCGGCTTCCTGCTGACAGCGCGCCGCCTCGCCGACGGGGTGGAGCCCCCGCTGCGCCGCCGCCGTCCCGCCAAGGGCGCGTACGGGGAGGACTACACGGGCCCTGGCAGCCAGTCGGGCGCCAAGAGCTGACACCCCCGGCCGGGCTCCGGCCGGGGCCCGCTCCGCCGCCCCTC
The DNA here is from genome assembly GCF_053611545.1 of Streptomyces sp. NPDC054796. Lineage (NCBI taxonomy): Bacteria > Bacillati > Actinomycetota > Actinomycetes > Kitasatosporales > Streptomycetaceae > Streptomyces > Streptomyces sp. NPDC054796. Next base: position 109,623 of record NZ_JBSHAO010000006.1, read on the forward strand.
CGGGGCGGTCAGCGGCGCTCTCCGGGCCCGGAGGGAAGCCGTTCAACTCGACTCAGCCGCCGCCGAGTTCCGCACCAGCGGAGCCCGGCGGCGGTTTCTTTACGCGGACTTGGTCCGGCTCGGCGGACCCGGTTGTTCCGGCCCTGTGTGACGTATGGCACGATGCGGAGCACTCCCCCTCACCACACTTTCCACTGGAGTCATCCAGCGTGACGGAACTGCCGCACACCCGTACCCGCACGGTGCACTGGATCGCCACGGCCGCCGCTCTCGCCGCAGTCGTCGGGGTCTCGGCCATGGTCCAGCCTCCCGACGCCACGGCGGGCCCCGCGGCCTCCGGCCCGTCCGCCGCCACGGCGCGGGGCGGCACGGCGGCGGCGCCCGCGCCCGACCCCGGCAAGGCGCGGTTCCCCGTGGACTGCGGCGCGGGGACGGGGGCCAAGGTGGACGTGGTGGACCAGGGTTCGGCGGACTTCGACGGGGACGGCCAGCGCGAGACGGTCGCCGTCGTGCGCTGCGAGTCGGGCACGGGCACACCGCCCAGCGGCGTCTTCGTGCTGGCCCCGGCGAAGGAGCCGGGGGAGCGCCCGCAGGTCGTGGCGACCCTCGTGCGGACCGAGGAGAAGATGAACGTCACGGACTTCACCGTCCGCGGAGGCACCGTCTCCGCCACGCTCCTCGGCTACTCCTCGGCCGACGTGCCGCGCTGCTGCCCCGACCGGCAGCGCAAGGTGAAATGGGAGTGGAAGGCAGGGAAGTTCGTCCTCGTCCCGGCCCCGGTCGCGGGGAGCGCCGGTGTCTGACCGCTCTCCGGATCCCCGGGCATCAGCGCCGGGTGCGACCGCCATGACCGGTGTGACCGGGCCGTGCTTCGGGCGCGCACCGTTGCGCTCCGTGTGCTTCGGTCACTCCGCGTCGGGACCGTAGACCTCGACCCTGTCTGAAATGCGTCGTACATGGATGCAGTCGCCCGGACACTCCTTGGCCGAGTCCACGACGTCCGTGAGGAGCGGCAGCGGGACAGGAGTGGTCGCGCCCTCGGTCTGGAGCAGCTCGTCGTCCCCGCTCTTCACATAGGCCAGGCCGTCGATGTCCAGCTCGAAGACCTCGGGGGCGTACTGCGCGCAGATACCGTCCCCGGTGCACAGGTCCTGGTCGATCCAGACCTCCAGAGCTTCGTTCCCGGTGCTCATCTTGCTGCCTGCCGTTCCTGCGGTCGTGACGAAATAGTGCTACCCCTGACGGGTGTTGACCGTGTCGAGGTTACAGCCGGTCGCTTTCCGATGTTGATGGGTGGGTATTCCCCAGGCGTGAGGGAGTGCGCAAGGGTGAAGATCAGACACACCCCTACCGTCTTTGTGATCTAGGGGTTTCAACCTGCACCGGCCCAGGTAGGGTCTGGAAGCGTCCAGCTCCCCTTGGAGGAGGTGAGGACCGTGGCAGCCCACGACGACGACACTAACCGCGGCATCCGGCCCGGTCGGGGTTCCGACGACCCGTCCGGCCAGGTCGCCTATCTTGAGCAGGAAATCGCCGTCCTGCGCCGCAAGCTCGCCGACTCTCCGCGGCATACTCGGATTCTCGAGGAGCGGATCGTCGAGCTTCAGACCAACCTGGCCGGCGTGTCCGCGCAGAACGAGCGGCTCTCCAACACGCTCCGTGAGGCACGCGACCAGATCGTGGCCCTCAAGGAGGAGGTCGACCGGCTGGCGCAGCCGCCGGCGGGCTTCGGAGCGTTCTTGCAGGCCAATGAGGACGGCACGGCCGACATCTTCACCGGTGGCCGCAAGCTCCGGGTGAACGTCAGCCCCAGCGTGGACCTCGAAGAGCTACGGCGTGGCCAGGAGGTCATGCTCAACGAGGCGCTCAATGTGGTCGAGGCCATGGAGTTCGAGCGCGCGGGAGACATCGTCACCCTCAAGGAAGTGCTTGAGGACGGCGAGCGTGCCCTGGTGGTCGGGCACACCGACGAGGAGCGTGTGGTGCGGCTCGCCGAGCCGCTGCTGAACGCCACGCTCCGGGCCGGCGACGCCCTGCTGCTGGAATCGCGCTCCGGGTACGTCTACGAGGTCGTGCCCAAGAGCGAGGTCGAGGAGCTTGTCCTCGAAGAGGTCCCGGACATCGACTACAACAAGATCGGTGGCCTCCGCGGACAGATCGAGATGATCCGCGACGCGGTGGAGCTCCCGTATCTGTACCCGGACCTCTTCAAGGAGCACGAACTCCGTCCGCCCAAGGGCGTGCTGCTGTACGGCCCGCCCGGCTGCGGCAAGACCCTGATCGCGAAGGCGGTCGCCAACTCGCTGGCCAAGAAGGTCGCCGAGGTGACGGGCAAGCCCCAGGGGAAGAGCTACTTCCTCAACATCAAGGGCCCCGAGCTGCTCAACAAGTACGTCGGCGAGACGGAGCGGCACATCCGGCTGGTCTTCCAGCGCGCGCGGGAGAAGGCGAGCGAGGGCACACCCGTCATCGTCTTCTTCGACGAGATGGACTCCCTGTTCCGCACCCGTGGATCCGGTGTCAGCTCGGACGTGGAGAACACCATCGTCCCGCAGCTCCTCTCCGAGATCGACGGTGTGGAGGGCCTGGAGAACGTCATCGTCATCGGCGCCTCCAACCGTGAGGACATGATCGACCCGGCGATCCTCCGCCCGGGACGGCTCGACGTGAAGATCAAGATCGAGCGCCCGGACGCCGAGGCGGCCAAGGACATCTTCTCGAAGTACCTCACGAAGAACCTGCCGCTGCACGCGGACGACGTCGCTGAGCACGGCGGGAACGTCGCCGCCGCTGTCGACGCGATGATCCAGTCCGTCGTGGAGCAGATGTACGCGGAATCCGAGGAGAACCGCTTCCTGGAGGTCACCTACGCCAACGGTGACAAGGAAGTCCTGTACTTCAAGGACTTCAACTCCGGCGCCATGATCGAGAACATCGTGGGCCGGGCCAAGAAGATGGCGATCAAGGCGTTCCTCGACCAGAACCAGAAGGGCCTGCGCGTCGCCCACCTGCTCGCCGCCTGCGTGGACGAGTTCAAGGAGAACGAGGACCTTCCCAACACCACCAACCCCGACGACTGGGCCCGTATCTCCGGCAAGAAGGGCGAGCGGATCGTCTACATCCGCACCCTCGTCACCGGAAAGCAGGGCGCGGACACGGGCCGCTCCATCGACACGGTGGCCAACACCGGTCAGTACCTGTAGAGAAGACACCGTCCGGCTGCGGGTGCCCAGCACGGGCACTCGCAGCCGGATTGTTTCCAGCAGTCCTGAGGAAGTCCGCTAGGTGATCTCCCCACTTCAGCCCACGCGTTCTAGGCTCTTCCCTACCGCCGCCTCGCGCAGTGCGGAAGAGGGGATCGCACACGGGCCGGATGCGCAGCGGGACTTGAGTGGTGGCCCGATGGCGGGCCGCCGCCGGGCAAGGAGGGCCGCATGACCGTACGGCGAGTAATGGGTATCGAGACCGAGTACGGAATCTCCGTGCCCGGTCACCCCAACGCCAATGCCATGCTCACCTCGTCCCAGGTCGTCAATGCCTACGCGGCGGCGATGCACCGGGCGCGCCGCGCCCGCTGGGACTTCGAGGAGGAGAACCCGCTGCGGGACGCCCGCGGCTTCGACCTGGCGCGTGAGGCAGCCGACGCCAGCCAGCTCACGGACGAGGACATCGGCCTCGCCAATGTGATCCTCACCAACGGCGCACGGCTCTACGTGGACCACGCACACCCCGAGTACAGCTCCCCCGAGGTCACCAACCCCTGGGACGCGGTGCTGTGGGACAAGGCGGGCGAGCGCATCATGGCCGAGGCCGCGGTGCGGGCCGCCGAGGTGCCGGGCACCCAGCCCATCCACCTTTACAAGAACAACACCGACAACAAGGGCGCCTCCTACGGGACGCACGAGAACTACCTGATGAAGCGGGAGACCCCCTTCTCCGACATCGTGCGCCACCTGACGCCGTTCTTCGTCTCCCGGCAGGTCGTGTGCGGCGCCGGGCGCGTGGGCCTGGGCCAGGACGGCAGCGAACACGGCTTCCAGCTCAGCCAGCGTGCCGACTATTTCGAGGTCGAGGTCGGCCTGGAGACCACGCTGAAGCGGCCCATCATCAACACCCGCGACGAGCCGCACGCGGACGCGGAGAAGTACCGCAGGCTGCACGTGATCATCGGGGACGCCAACCTCTCCGAGGTCTCCACGTACCTCAAACTGGGCACCACATCGCTGGTCCTCTCCATGATCGAGGACGGGTTCATCGCCGTCGACCTCGCCGTCGACCAGCCCGTCAGGACCCTCCACCAGGTCTCCCACGACCCCACGCTCGGCAGGCTGATCACGCTGCGCAGCGGGCGCACGCTCACCGGCGTGCAGCTCCAGATGGAGTACTGCGAGCTGGCCCGCAAGTACGTGGAGGAGCGCTGGGGCGCGGACGTGGACGATCAGACCAAGGACGTCCTCACCCGATGGGAGGACGTGCTGAACCGACTGGAACACGATCCGATGAGCCTCAGCGGGGAGCTGGACTGGGTCGCCAAGCGGGAGCTGATGGAGGGCTACCGCCGCCGTGACCAGGTCGAATGGGATGCCCCCCGGCTCCACCTCGTCGATCTCCAGTACGCGGACGTACGCCCCGACAAGGGCCTCTACAACCGTCTCGCGGCCCGCGGCAAGATGCAGCGCCTGCTGGACGAGCAGGACGTCGAGCGGGCCGCGTCCAAGCCGCCGGAGGACACCCGCGCCTACTTCCGCGGACGCTGCCTGGAGCAGTACGCGGACGACGTGGCCGCCGCCTCCTGGGACTCGGTCATCTTCGACCTGCCGGGCCGTGACTCCCTGCAACGGGTCCCCACCCTGGAGCCGCTGCGCGGCACCCGCAACCACGTCAAGGAACTCCTGGACCGTTGCCGCACGGCTGAGGACCTGGTGAAGGTCCTGTCCGGGGGCTGAGAAACGGTAGATGTTGGCCGATCCGGGAATCATCGAGGTGGCTTCCGGGCGTTATGGCAAGTGAAGGGCCGATGTCAGTCCCTGCTTGTAGGGTCTGATCTTGTACGTCTCGCGTACACACCGAACCGAGCGGGGTGAGGGAAATGGCGACCAAGGACACCGGCGGACAGCAGAAGGCGACGCGCCAGACCGAGGAGACCGAGGAGGAAGCGCAGGACGCGCAGGTCTCCGAGGACCTCAAGGAGCGCCAGGAGGCGCTCTCGGACGACGTGGACTCCGTGCTCGACGAGATCGATGACGTCCTGGAGGAGAACGCCGAGGACTTCGTGCGGTCGTTCGTCCAGAAGGGCGGAGAGTAAGGCGAGTGACCCCCGTCCTGCGTCCCCGTGAACGGGGGCGCAGGACGGATGACATTCGCGGTCCCGGGTAAGGTCCGGGCAGTATTCCAAGATCTCTTCTTCACGAACTCGTGGAAGGAAACGCGTGGAAGCCAACACACGTGACACAGGGCGTCTGCCGGCAGCCTTCCTGACGCCGGGCTCGTCGTCTTTCATGGACTTCCTGTCCTCGCACGCGCCGGACCAGCTGCCGCACAACCGGCCGCTGCCCCGCGTGGAGGGGGCTGTGCAGGCACCGCACGGCACCACGATCGTCGCGGCGACCTTCTCCGGCGGCGTGGTGCTCGCGGGTGACCGCAGGGCCACGATGGGCAACGTCATCGCGCAGCGCGACATCGAGAAGGTCTTCCCCGCGGACGAGCACTCCGCGGTGGGCATCGCCGGCACGGCCGGGCTCGCGGTGGAGATGGTCAAGCTCTTCCAGCTGGAACTGGAGCACTTCGAGAAGGTGGAGGGCTCCCAGCTCTCCCTGGAGGGCAAGGCCAACCGGCTCTCCACGATGATCCGCGGCAACCTGGGCATGGCGCTCCAGGGCCTCGCCGTGGTCCCGCTCTTCGCGGGCTATGACGTGGACAGGCAGAAGGGCCGCATCTTCTCCTACGACGTGACGGGCGGGCGCTCCGAGGAGACGGGCTTCACGGCCGTCGGCTCCGGGTCCGTCTTCGCGCGCGGCTCGCTGAAGAAGCTGCACCGCGAGGACCTTACGGAGCAGCAGGTCGCCACCGTCGTGCTCCAGGCGCTCTATGACGCGGCGGACGACGATTCGGCGACGGGCGGCCCGGACCTCACCCGGCGGATCTATCCCATCGTCTCGGTCATCACCGAGGACGGCTATCGCAGGCTGGCCGAGGAGGAGATCTCCGAGCTGGCCCTGGCCGTGCACGAGGGCAGGCTCCAGTCGCCCAACGGGCCGCAGGCCCCGCTCTCCTAGGTTCCAGGCTCACCCACTGGGCCGTGGGCCCTTACGCACGCACAGGACAGGAAGGGACGGATAGCCGGTGTCGACGCCGTTCTATGTCTCACCCCAGCAGGCCATGGCCGACCGCGCGGAGTACGCCCGCAAGGGCATCGCGCGCGGTCGCAGCGTGGTCGTGTTGCAGTACGCCGACGGCATCGTGTTCGTTGCCGAGAACCCCTCGCGCGCGCTGCACAAGGTCAGCGAGATCTATGACCGCATCGCCTTCGCCGCCGTCGGCAAATACAACGAGTTCGAGAATCTGCGCATCGGCGGCGTCCGGTACGCGGATCTGCGGGGCTACACCTATGACCGCGACGATGTCACGGCCCGTGGTCTCGCCAACGTCTACGCACAGACGCTGGGCACCATCTTCTCCAGCAACGCGGAGAAGCCCTATGAGGTCGAGCTGATCGTGGCCGAGGTCGGCCCGTCGCCCGAGGACGACCAGATCTATCGCCTGCCGCACGACGGCTCGATCGTGGACGAGCACGGCTCGGTCGCGGTCGGCGGCAATTCCGAGACGATCGGCAACCACCTCAACGAGCGCCACCGCGACGACATGTCGCTGAGCGAGGCGCTGAAGCTCGCGGTCGAGGCCCTGGCCCGCGACAACAACGGCGGGGAACGGGACCTGACGGCCGAGCAGCTGGAGGTCGCGGTGCTGGACCGCAGCCGCCCGCAGCAGCGCAAGTTCAAGCGCGTCCTGGGCAGCCGCCTCTCGCAGCTCCTGGAGGAGAACGGCTCCGGCGCCACCGATTCGGGCGACGGAGACGGCGACGCCGAGTCCGGCTCGGACTCCGGTTCGTCCTCGGACTCCGACTCCGGCCCGCACAAGCCGAAGGGCAAGCCGTCGGCCGACGAGAAGTAGGCCCCACGGCCACCCCGCACCACCCCTGACAACGGTCCCCGCCAGGCAACGGCCCCGGCGGGGACCGGGTCGTTACCGGGGGAGTGGAAGGGAGAGCGGGAGCAGGGCCTGTGCGCTCCGCTGTACCGGGTCCGGGGCCCGTCGGGGCACCGGGTGTGTTCCGGGCCCGCCTGGCCCGTCTCGTGGCGCTTCACGGCCCCGCCGTGGCGTCCCGTACTCCTCTACGGCGCCCGGTACGCCACTGATGGGCCGGTGGATCGTTGGTGCTGGGGACAACGGTGGTGACGGTGGCGATGGGGAAGCGGTGGTCCGGGGAATGGCGGAGAGAGCCGGGGGTTTCGGTGAGTCGCCGGAACTGCGTGCGGCGTACGGGGCGTGCGAGGACGAGGTGCGGCAGTTCTACGCCGCGATGTGGGCGGCGATCGCCGTGCTGCCGACCGAGGTCCGGCCCGCCTTCTACGCGATTCACGGGTGGGCGGTGCGGACGGACCAGACCGCCGACGAAGGCGCACCCGAGGAGCGTGCGGCCCGGTTCGTCCGCTGGCGGTCCGACACCCTGGCCGAGCTGCGGTCCGGGCACAGCGCACACCCCGTACGCCGTGCGCTGGTGGACACGGTGCACAGGTGGGATCTCGACGCGGCGCTGCTCGTGGAGCATCTCGACACGGTGTGGGCCGACTGCACGGCGGCCCCGGAATTCGAGACGTTCGCGGACCAGCGGCGCTATATGAGGGGCAGCACGGGCGCTCTGGCGGAGCTGTGGACGGCCCTGCTGGAGCCGTGCGGTCCTGAGGTCTTCCGGCTGGCATCGGTACTGGCCGAGGCGTGCCAGATGAGCGACTTGTTCGAGGACCTGCCGGACGATCTCGCGGCGGGCCGGTGCTATCTGCCGAGAGAAGACCTGCGACGGTTCGGGCTGGAGGCCGATGACCTGCGGCGCGGGGAGCCGCGGGAGGCGCTGGACGCGCTGGTGGAGATCCAGCTCTCCCACTGGCGCGAGCTTCTGGACGAGGCCGTCCCGGTCGCCGCGATGGTGGGTGCGGAGTACCAGCCGTTCCTGCACACCCTGCTGCTGGGCGCGCAGATGCACTACGACGAGGTGACCCTGCTGCGGTCCCGGGTGCTGACGGAGGGAGTGGAGCCGCTGAGCGTGGACGGCGGTGCGCGCCGCCGTCCGGCCCGGCCCGTTCCGGGGCCGGTCCCCGGCCACCTCGCAGTGATCATGGACGGGAACCGGCGCTGGGCCAAGGTCCGCGGCCTGCCGGCGGACCAGGGCCACCGCGCGGGTATGCGCACGGCGATGCGGCTGGTCAACGCGGCGCAGCGGCTGGGCATCCGGCACGTGAGCATCTACATGTTCTCCACGGAGAACTGGGGCCGCTCGCAGGAGGAGGTGACCGCGCTGTTCGACGCTTTCGCCGACTGGATCGCCCGTGGCGCCGAGTGGCTGCACGGGCTCGGTGTGAAGGTGCGCTGGTGCGGGCGCCGGGACCGGCTCGACGCGTCGCTCGCGTCCTCGATCGCGCTGCTGGAGAGCATGACGTCGCACAACGACGTGCTCACACTGACCATGTGCGTGGACTACGGCGGGCGGGAGGAACTGACCGCCGCTGCCCGTGGGCTGGCCGCCGAGGCGGTGGCGGGAACCCTGCGCCCCGAGGACATCGGCCCCGCCGATCTGGCCCGGCACCTGTACGTGCCGGAACTGCCCGACGCCGACCTGCTGATCCGTACCTGTGAGCAGCGGATCAGCAACTTCCTGCCCTGGCATCTCGCCTACGCGGAACTGGTGTTCGACCCCGCACTCTGGCCCGATTTCGACTTGGCCCGGCTGCGGGACGCCGTCGACGCCTACGCGGGCCGCGGGCGCCGCTTCGGCGGGAACGACAGCCTGCCCGTCCAGACCGGCTGCGCGGAGCCGGTCCGGACCGGCTGAGCGTCCGGACCGGCGGTGACTCACTTCTTCGGCGGGGTGTACACGCCCTCTCCGGCCGCGTGCGCCAGCACCGTGTCCTCAGAGAACGCGGGCGAGCCGAAAGCGAGGGTGAACTGACGCAGCAGCTCCTGCGTGGGCCGCAGCGGTACCTCCTCGATCCGGACCTTCATCGGCTGGCCCGGCGGCACGTTCTCCGTCGTCAGCCGGCCCTCGTCCAGACCGGGACGGAACACCGGGCCGTGCCCGACGTCAGCACCGTTGATCAGATACTTGCCCGTCGCCTGGCCGTCCTTGAGGACGCTCTCCAGATCGACTGCCTGGACTGTGACGCCTGGCGTGCGGAACGTGATCCCGCCGTCCAGCCTCCCGGTGCCGTGAGCCCTGCGCGGGTCCGCCAGGGAGGGGTCGCCCTCACCGGAGCGCACGGGGAACCGGATCGCCCTGCCCCTGGCGTCCTTCACCGTCCGTGCCGGGGCCACCGGCTTCACCTCCGCCTGGTAGCGGTCCAGCAGAGCCTGGGTCTGCGGGGTCCAGCGGACCTCGGCCCAGCCGTCGGAGACCGTGCCCAGCCGGGTGGACGCGGCGGCGTCGGGGGCCGCGCCGGTGAATTGGGCGAGTAGTGGCGTGGCCATGGCCGCGCTCAGAATCGAACGTCGTGTTGCGTTCATCGCACCGTCCTTTCGCGGACCGCAGGTCACGGCCCGAACGGTCAACGGCCCACTTCCGCTTCCGGCAGACCGGCACGGCGCAGAACCACTCGAAAGCAGGGCGCATCCGCACCAGCGCACGTCGGTCTTGCGCGGCGAGCCGTTCCGCGCCCCGTCCCGTCACGGGCCCGCCGTCCCGCCCTGTGCCGTACGGCGCCCGCGAGGCTCAGTTCCGTGGCGCCGGGCCCGTCGAGCCGCGGGGGATCAGTGCGACGGGGAGCACGGCCGTGTCGGCGGGGCGCCCCTCCAGCACCGCCAGCAGCGCCCGCATGCCCGCGGCGCCCATCTCCTGCGCCGGCAGCCGCACCGTCGTCAGCTCGGGCTCGACGGCCGTGGCCAGCGCGAGGTCGTCGAAGCCGGTGACCGACACGTCCTCCGGCACGCGCAGGCCCAGCCGCCGCGCTGCCTTGCAGGCGCCGGCGGCCACCAGGTCGTCGTCGCAGATCAGCGCCGTCGGGCGGGGCTCGCGCGCAAGGGCCTCCGTGGCGGCGGCGAGCCCGTCGGTGACGCTGAGCCCTGTGGGACGGGTCCGTACGAGCACGGGCGCCCCGTCCCCGTGCCCCTCACCGAGCGCCTCCGCCAGCGCCCGCGCCCGTACGCCGAAGGTCCAGGAGTCCACGGCGGCGGCCAGGTGCGCGATGCGGCGGTGGCCCAGGGCCGTCAGATGGGCGACCGTCGCGCGCATGCCGTCCGCGATGGCCAGGTTGACGGTGGCAGCGGCCCGGTCGCCCTCCGGGTCGCTGTCCAGCATGACCAGCGGCAGCCCGTCGCCCTGCAACCCGTCGCCCCGTAGCCTCCCGCCACCTGGCCCTCCGCCCCGCAGCGCGGCCAGCGCCTCCGGGGCCATGGAGGAGGCGATGACGCCGTCCAGCGCGGCCCGCGCCGAGCCGAAGGGGTCGGGTGCGGGGCCGATGCCCTCGGGCGAGGGGTAGAGCACCACCCCGAAGTCGTGCTCGGCGGCGACGGCCGCGGCCCCCGCGTGCACACGGGCGAAGAAGTCGCTGGTCAGCGCCGGGACGACGAGCAGCGCCGTGCGGGTGCCGCCGAGGCGGAGGCTGCGGGCCGCGAGGTTGGGGCGGTAGCCCAGCGTCCGGGCCGCCGCACGAACCGCCTCGGCGGTACGTGCCGAGACCCTGCCCTCCCACTTGTCGCCCAGCACGAGCGAGACCGTGGCCTGCGAGACGCCCGCGCTGCGGGCGACGTCGCGGCTGGTGGGACGGGCCTGCCTGCCGTCGCGCGGCCGCGCCGCGTCCTCGTCCCGCCGGGTGCTGGTCACGCTGGGCTCCTCTCCCCCGGGGCCCCAGGGCCTCGGGAATCCCCGGGAACGGGGTGGACCCCGGATCAGCGACATGGTACGTATGACCACGCAGGTTATACGTACAACTCATCCAACCCCCGGTCACCGGGCGGAGAGGAGCCGACCGATGGCGACGGGCTATGCCGAGCTGCTGCGGGCCAGACACGCCATGCGGCTGCTCGCGGGGACGCTCGTCGGGAGGCTGCCGAACGCGACCGGACCGCTGGCGATCGTGCTCTTCACGCGCGCGGAGGGCGGCAGTTACACCCTCGCGGGCGTCCTCTCGGCGGTCTACGGCGTCGCCACGGCCGTCGGACAGCCCCTGCTGGGGCGGTTCGTCGATCTGTACGGGCAGCCCCGGGTGATGCTCCCGGCCGCCGCGCTCTCCGCGCTCGGCATGGGCCTGTTCGCGCTCCTGGGCACCGACCCCGTCGCGCTCGCCGCCGCAGCCGTGCTCGTCGCCGGGCTGTTCACACCCCCGCTGGAGGGCGGGCTGCGCGCGCTGTGGCCGAGCGTGCTCAAGCGCGAGGACCGCGTCCACTCCGCCTACGCGCTGGACGCGGTGGCCCAGGAGGTGATGTTCGCGCTCGGGCCGCTGCTGGTGACCCTGTTGGTGGCCTTCTGGAGCGAGGCCGCGGCGCTTCTGGTCATCAACGTCCTGGGCGTGCTCGGCGCCCTCTCCGTCGTCGTCTCGCCGCCCTCGCGGGCCTGGCGTTCCGCGCCGCGCGAGGCGCACTGGCTGGGGGCGCTGCGCTCGCCCGGGCTGCTGGCGCTGCTCGGCTCGTTCTTCTTCGTCGGCGCCGCGCTCGGCTCCATCGCCGTCGCCGCCGTCAGCTACGCGGACGACCATGGTGACAGCCTCATCTCCAGCTATCTGCTGTCCGCGCTGGGCTTCGGCGCGCTGGTCGGCGGAGTGGTGTACGGGGCGCGGCAGTGGGCGGGGCAGCCCGAACGGCGGCTGCGGTGGCTCTCCCTGGCCCTCGCGCTGGGCTATCTGCCGCTCGCGCTGGTGCCGGGGGTGGCCGCGATGACACTGCTGGCGGGTGTCGCCGGTGTCTTCCTGGCGCCCGCGCTCGCCTGCGCCTTCGTGGTCGTGGACCGGCACGCCCCCTCGGGGACCGTGACGGAGGCGTTCTCCTGGCTGGTGACCACCTTCGGTGTCGGTGCCGCCGCCGGTACCGGTGTGGTGGGTCCCGTCATCGAGTGGGGAGGTGCCTCGGCGGGCTTCGGCGTCGCGGGGGCCGGAGGGATCGCGGCGCTGCTCGTGCTGCTGCTGACGCGGGGCGCGCTCGAAGCTCCCGTCGCAGGTCCTGGCGGTGCGTCAGTCCGGGTGGCCAGGTCGGAAAATGATCGGAACGGTGCCGCCGAACCCGGTTTCAGATCAGGCCATCAGGCGTAATGTTCACTCATGGACCGCCGAATCTTCGGGCTGGAGAACGAGTACGGCGTCACATGCACGTTCCGGGGACAGCGGCGGCTGTCCCCTGACGAAGTGGCGCGGTACCTCTTCCGCCGTGTCGTGTCATGGGGCCGCAGCAGCAACGTCTTTCTGCGGAATGGCGCACGCCTCTACCTGGACGTGGGCTCGCACCCGGAGTACGCGACTCCCGAGTGCGACAACGTGACCGAGCTGGTCACCCACGACAAGGCGGGCGAGCGCATCCTTGAGGGCCTCCTCGTCGACGCCGAACGCCGCCTGCACGAGGAAGGAATCGCGGGCGACGTCTATCTCTTCAAGAACAACACCGACTCGGCGGGCAACTCCTACGGCTGCCACGAGAACTATCTCGTGGCCCGGCACGGGGAGTTCTCGCGCCTCGCGGACGTACTGATCCCCTTCCTCGTCACCCGCCAGCTCATGTGCGGCGCGGGCAAGGTGCTCCAGACGCCCCGGGGTGCCGTCTACTGCGTCAGCCAGCGTGCCGAGCACATCTGGGAGGGCGTCTCCTCGGCGACGACCCGCTCCCGGCCCATCATCAACACCAGGGACGAGCCGCACGCCGACGCCGAGCGGTACAGGCGGCTGCACGTCATCGTCGGCGACTCCAACATGTCCGAGACCACCATGCTGCTGAAGGTCGGCGCCACCGACCTCGTCCTGCGCATGATCGAGGCGGGCACCGTGATGCGCGATCTGACGCTGGAGAACCCGATCCGGGCCATCCGCGAGGTCAGCCACGACATCACGGGGCAGCGCAAGGTGCGGCTGGCCAGCGGGCGCGAGGCGTCCGCGCTGGAGGTCCAGCAGGAGTACTACGAGAAGGCGCTGGACTTCTGCGAGCGGCGTGGCATCCGCACGGGCCGGGTCGAGCAGGTGCTGGAGCTGTGGGGCCGCACCCTGGAGGCCATCCGCAGCCAGGAGCTGGACAAGGTCAACACCGAGATCGACTGGGTGATGAAGTACCAGCTCATCGAGCGGTACCGCGCCAAGAACAACATCACGATGTCGCACCCGCGCATCGCCCAGATAGACCTGGCGTACCACGACATCCACCGGCGTCGTGGCCTCTACTACCTGCTGGAGCGGAACGGGCAGGCCGCCCGCATCTGCAACGACCTCAAGATCTTCGAGGGCAAGTCCGTGCCGCCGCAGACCACGCGTGCGCGGCTGCGCGGTGACTTCATCCGGCGCGCCCAGGAACAGCGGCGGGACTTCACCGTCGACTGGGTGCACCTCAAGCTGAACGACCAGGCGCAGCGCACCGTGCTGTGCAAGGACCCCTTCCGCTCCGTCGATGAACGAGTGGAGAAACTGATCGCCGGAATGTGACCGGCGCCGGAATGTGACCGGATTTCTCCGGAGCGTGCGCTTGACCGTACGGAACCACGCGTGTGCGCCGGGAGAAGTCACCGTGTCGTGGGTGGCGGGGGTGCCCGGGCGTAGTCGTAGGGTTGGCTCGACTGCCCGGACACCCCTACACCGCGAGTTGGACACATGCTGCTAACAACCGGGGGAACGACTCCCCGTCTTTCCAAGAAGTTCGCGCGCCGCGCCGCCGCCGCGCTGGTCGTCCCCATGCTGATCGCGTCCGCCGCGGCCTGCGGCAGCGAGGACGGATCGTCCGACTCCAAGGGCGGCGCCCCCGCCGTCACCGGCGACGCGGGCAAGAAGCCCAAGGTCGCCAAGGGCGAGGGCGACCCGCCGAAGGACCTTCAGGTCAAGGTCCTCAAGGAGGGCAACGGCGAGAAGGTCAAGAAGGGCGACGCGCTCAACGCGGACTACCTCGGCCAGCTCTGGAACGGCAAGGAGTTCGACAGCAGCTGGAAGCGCGGTCAGCCGGCCACCTTCGAGATCGGCACCGGCAAGGTCATCAAGGGCTGGGACGAGGCCCTGGTGGGCAAGAAGCTCGGCAGCCGCGTCGAGATCGTCGTGCCCCCGGACAAGGGCTACGGCAAGCAGGGCCAGCCGCCTCAGATCCCCAAGAACTCGACGCTGGTCTTCGTCGTCGACCTGAAGAAGATCATGCCGAGCCAGATCGACGGCAAGGCCAGCGACGCCGAGCACAACTCGGAGCTGCCCAAGGTCAGCAGCAAGGTCGAGAAGGGCAAGGCCCCGTCCGTCGAGATGCCCGACGGCAAGGAAGAGGCGCCCGACAAGATCGTGAGCGAGACCGTGGTCGAGGGCGACGGCAAGACCGTCGACGCGAAGAGCACCGTCCTCGCGCACTTCACCGCCAAGCTGTGGAAGGGCGGCAAGCAGCTCGACGACACCTGGCAGCAGGGCGGCCCGCAGGAGATCCCGGTCTCCCAGATCCCCGGCTGGAAGGACGGCCTCAAGGGCGCCAAGGCAGGCAGCCGCGTGGTGATCTCGGTCCCGAAGGACGAGTTCCCCAAGGAGCAGCAGAAGCAGTTCAAGTCCGGCGTCGTCTTCTCCGTGGACGTGCTCAACGTCAGCTAGCGCCTGGCGGGAGAGTCCGGCGGGTCCCGGCAGGAGTGCAGGGGGCGCGGCGCGCCCCCCTCACCCACCTTTCACCCGCCTCGCCGGAGCGCTCCCAGGCTGGTCGCGCGCGGTGCTCCCGGGCGTGGCAGACTGGCGCAGTTGTCCGAAAGATACGTTCGTAGGAGCCATTCGTGAGCATCGACAAGCCCGAGGTCGACTTCCCCGAGGGCGAGCCGCCGGCAGACCTGGAGATCGTCGAGATCTGGGAGGGCGACGGGCCGGAGGCCAAGGCGGGCGACAACGTCGCCGTCCACTACGTCGGCGTCTCCTTCTCCTCCGGCGAGGAGTTCGACGCAAGCTGGAACCGCGGCAAGCCGCTCCAGTTCCAGCTCGGCGCCGGACAGGTCATTCCCGGCTGGGACAAGGGCGTGCAGGGCATGAAGGTCGGCGGGCGCCGTCGGCTGACCATCCCGGCCCACCTCGCCTACGGCGAGCGCGGCGCGGGCGGGGGCCGGATTCAGCCGAACGAGACGCTGATCTTCGTTTGCGACCTGGTCTCCGTCTGAGCGACGGCCGGTACACGTCCGAGGGCCCCGCGGCAGCCGCGGGGCCCTCGGACCGTTCCGGGCACCCCTCCGCACCGGCGTTCTCCCCGGCTGTACCCTTCGCTTTTGCCGGGCGTTGCCGGAGCGGTACGGTCAACTGCCGAGAGCAGCATGAGAGAGGGCAAGAGGGATCCCATGGCGATTGCCAAGGCCGAGCGGCTGATGAACCTCGCGCTGTGCCTCCTGGGAGCCCCGCGCCCGCTCACCAAGCGTGAACTGCGCGATTCCATCGAGGCGTACATCGAAGCGGGCGGCGACGACTCCTTCAACCGGATGTTCGAGCGCGACAAGGACGACCTGCGCGAGCTGGGCCTCGTCATCGACACCGTGGAGAACCTGGACGGCGAGACCGGCTACGTCGCCCGGCGCGACAGCAACCGCCTCCCTCCCGTCACGCTCGACGCCGAGGAGGCCACGGCGCTCAACCTCGCGGCCCGCGTCTGGCAGCAGGCCAGGCTCGCCGGGGCCGCGAGCGGGGCGCTCCAGAAGCTGCGCGCGGCCGGAGGCATGCCGCAGCAGCCGGAGGGCACGGAGAGCGTTTCCGGCGCGAGCGGTGCGGACGGCGCGGGCGGCGAGCGAGCTGCGGGCGGCGCGTCCGCGGGCCAGGCGGCGCAGCCGCACAGCACCCTGGAGCCCCATATCCCGGCCCGCGAGGCCGCGTTCGAGCCGCTGATGCTCGCGTGCCGCGACCGCCGCCCCGTCGTCTTCGACTACCGCAAGTCCAACGCGGCACACCCCGAGCGCCGCCAGGTCGAACCGTGGACGCTGGAGTGCTGGCGCGGGCACTGGTACCTCGCGGGCTACGACCGGGACCGGCAGGCCGAGCGTGTCTTCCGGATCTCCCGCATCACCGGTTCCGTCCGGTCCCGCGCCGGTGCCTTTACGGCGCCCGTGCCCGACCAGGTCACCGTCCGCGAGACCGTCGAGCGGTTCGCGGGCGAGAGCGCCTCGCGCAGCGCCCGTATCCGCCTGCGGTCCGGTTCCGGATACCCGCTGCGGGCCCGTGCGACAGAGGCGCGGGAGCTGGGCGGCGAGTGGACGGGCTGGGAGGAGCTGGAGGTGCCCTACGGGCACGGTCTGGACGCCTGGCTCGTCGAGTTCGGCGCCGACGTGATCGTGCTGGAGCCCGCTGAGCTGCGGGCCGACGTGCTGGACCGGCTGCGCGCCGTGGCCAAGGGCTGAGGGGGAGACGTACGGCATGGCATCGAACGCCATCGACCAGACACGCCGGATGCTGTCCCTGGTCACCTATCTGCGCGACCGGCCGGGGGCCCGCGTCGAGGACGTGGCCCGCGCCTTCGGCATCAGCACGGACGAGCTGATCTCGGACCTCAACGTGCTGCCGATGTGCGGCACCAGCTTCCGGGGCGGCGATCTGCTGGAGATCGACACCGACGGCGAGCGGATCTGGTGGCGCAACGCGGAGGCGCTGGGCAGCGACACGGCCCAGCCGCTGCGGCTGGCCGCCGACGAGGCCACGGCCCTGCTGGTCGCGGCGCGCGCCGTGGCGACCCTGCCGGGGCTGCGCGAGAGCGACAGGGACGCGCTGCGCCGGGCCACCGCGAAGCTGGAGGAGGCGGCGGGCGAGAGCGCCGGTGCCAGCTCCCGGCTCTCGGTGACCTTCGAGTCGGAGGGCGGGGTCTTCGCGGCCGTCGACCGCGCACTCGCCGAGCGCCGGAGGCTCTGGATCCGCTACTACTCACCGGCGCGCGACGAGCTGACCTCGCGCGAGATCGACCCGATCCGGCTGTTCGCCGTGGGCCACACCTACGTCGAGGCGTGGTGCCGCCTCTCCGAGGCGCGGCGCACCTTCCGGCTCGACCGCGTCGCGGAGATCCAGTTGCTGGACGAGACCGCCGATCCGCCGCCCATGGAGCTGCGCGATCTGAGCGAGGGCCTGGTCCAGCCCGCGGCCGAGGACCCCGAGGTCGTGGTGGAGGTCGGTCCTGGCGGGCGCTGGGTCGCGGAGTATTACCCGCACGACAGCGCCGAGGAGCTGCCCGACGGAGGGCTGCGGATCACGCTCCGTACGCCTGACCCCGCCTCGCTGCGGCGGCTCGCCCTGCGGCTCGGGCGCGACGGACGCATCACCGAGCCCGCCGAACTGGCGGCCAGCGCCCGCGAGGCGGCCCGACTGGCGCTGGCGGCGTACGGGGAGTGACCCCGGCCACCCGTGGGGTGCGCCGTGCGAGTGGGCTCCGCGAGTGCGCCCCGCGAGTGATACGGCCCACTCGGGTGACGGGTGCGCGTCGCGGGCGTGGCGCGGGCGTGGCGCGTTCCGCGTGTTCCGTGCGCCCGGGCGGGTGGGCGCCGTGACCCTCGGGTTCCGCTTGGCCGATAGGCTTCCCGCATGCTCTGGCCCATGTTCTTTGTCGCGCTCGCCTTCTGCGGAATCGCCGTGCTCGGCGTGCTGGCCGTCCGGGTCGCGCTGGAGGTGAGGCGCTTCTCCCGCGCCGTCGGGGACAGCGCGGAGCGGATCACGCTGGCCGCCGAGGACCTGGAGCGCGCGGCGCTTCCGCTGGCCGGGCGCGCCTCGCGCGCGACCGTACGCCCTGCTCCGACGACCCGTGCGGATTCCGCCGATCGTTGACGGCGCTCTCCAGTCTCGTACGGACGACCGGTACGCTGCTGTATGCGGCGTCTGTGATACGTGGTGGCGGTAATCAGGAGTACGCACGGGCATTGCCCCGCGTTCACTCCCCAGGGTTACGATCGCTGTCAGCACGACAGCACGACGCAGCCAGTCCGAATTCATACGGCAGGCACGGAAACACGCCGCCCCGGCGAGAAGGTAGTGGCACATGATCGCAGGTCTGAAGCCCATGGAGATCGTTCTGATCCTCCTGGTCATCCTGCTGCTGTTCGGCGCCAAGAAGCTCCCGGACATGGCCCGTTCGCTGGGCAAGTCGGCCCGCATCCTCAAGAGCGAGGCCAAGCAGATGAAGAAGGAGGGCGCGAGCGAGGACACCGAGGCGGGCAAGTCCACCGACGCCGAGCAGTCCGCGCCCCGGACCATCCAGGCGGCACCGGGCGATGTCTCGACGTCGCGTCCCGTGAGCGAGCCGGCCGCGCAGCAGCAGTCGAAGCAGAGCTGACGGCAGCCGAAGCGGAGCCGATCGACGGCCGGTCCGAAAACCGGCATGTGACCGGGTGAATGCCTCCTTCAAGGCTTCCCCGGCATCTTCTGGTAATTCCGACACTTCTGACAACGAGGACACGGGTTGCTCAAGTCCGCCCGCACAGAGGGTAAGCAGCAGAAGGACCCCGAGGGGCGGATGCCGCTCGCGGAGCACCTGCGGGAGTTGCGCAACCGTCTGATGAAGTCGGTGCTGGCGATTCTCGTCGTCTGTGTTGTCGCGATGATCTACTACAAGCAGATCGCCGATTTCCTCACCGACCCGGTCCGTGACTCCGTCGGCTGCACCAAGGGCTTCGGCCAGGCAGCCCAGGACGGCGAGACCTGTGCCGAGATCACGATCAACGGCCTGATCGCGCCCTTCACCATCATGCTGAAGGTGGCGCTGACCGCCGGTGTCGTCGTGGCCTCCCCGGTCTGGCTCTACCAACTGTGGGCGTTCCTCGCGCCCGGTCTGCACAGCCACGAGAAGAAGTACGCGCGCAGCTTCGTCGGCGCGGGCGTGCCGCTCTTCCTCGGCGGCGCCTACCTCGCCTATCTGGTCCTCCCCGCCGCCGCCAAGGCGCTGCTCGACTTCAGCCCCGACGGCACCGGCAACCTGATCCCGCTGGACGACTTCCTCGACATCGTCACCCGGCTCGTCGTCGTCTTCGGGCTCGCCTTCGAGCTGCCCCTGCTGCTCGTCCTGCTCAACCTCGGCGGCATCCTCAAGGGCAAGCAGCTTCTCGGCTGGTGGCGGATCATGGTGCTCTGCATCACGGTCTTCTCGGCCATCGCCACGCCCACCGGCGACCCGCTGACCATGGGCGCGCTCGCCGCTCCCATCGTGCTCCTCTACTTCGGCGCCGTCGGCGTCTGCCTCTTCAACGACCGCCGCCGCGCGAAGAGCGACCCCTACGCGGGACTGGACGACGACGAGGCGTCCGAGCTGGACATCCCCGAGGCGATCGGCACCTCCGAGTCCGTGCCGTCCCCGCGCGCGCTGCCCGAGGGCGAGAACGGCTCAGGCAACGGTGACGGACGCCAGGGCCCGAGCGGCCGGAACGGTTTCGACGACGCGACCTGATCCGGTACCGTCCGCGCGTGACCAGCGAGATCACCCTCTTCGTCAACCCGACGGCAGGCCGCGGACGCGGCGCCCACGCGGCACAGCCCGCCGCGCACGCCCTGCGGGAAGCGGGTTTCGCGGTACGCACCGTGGTCGGAAACGACGCCCCTGACGCGCTCGCCCGCGCCCGCGAGGCCGTCGCGGGCGGCACCGGCGCTCTCATAGCGGTTGGCGGCGACGGCATGGTCTCCCTCGCGCTCCAGGCCGTCGCCGGTACGGGCACCCCGCTCGGTGTCGTCGCCGTCGGCACGGGCAACGACTTCGCCCGCGCGAGCGGGCTCCCCGTGCGGGCCCCCGCCGAGGCGAGCCGCGTGATCGCCCGCGCGCTCAAGGGAGGCTGCGGCCGGGAGATCGACCTGGCCCGCGTCACCCGCGTCCCCGCTTTCCCCGGCCCGCGCGGCGCGGACGACACGCCGGGGCCCGAGACCGGTTCGGAAGCAGCCAGCCCGGAAGCGAGCGGTCCGGAATCCGTCGGCGCGCCGACGGACCCCCTCGCGGGCGCAGGGAAGCGACGGCACTGGTTCGGCACCGTCCTCGCCTCCGGCTTCGATTCGCGCGTCAACGACCGCGGCAACCGGATGCGCCACCCGGCCGGACGGCTCAAGTACGACCTGGCCATGCTCGCCGAGCTGGCCACCCTGCGCACCGTCCCGTACCGCCTCACCCTCGACGGCGGCGACGGCGGCGAGGGCGGCGAGCCCAGGCGGATCGTGGAGACCGAGGCCGTTCTGGTGGCCGTCGGCAACGGCTCCTCGTACGGCGGCGGCATGCGCATCTGCGCGGACGCGTCGATGACGGACGGGTTCCTGGACGTGACCGTCGTCGGCGCCTGCTCCCGCAGCACGCTGCTGCGGGTCTTCCCCCGCGTGTACAAGGGCACCCACCTCGGACATCCGGCCGTCACCGTCCACCGGGTGCGCGCGGTGACGGTGGAGGCGCGCGACGTGACCGCGTACGCGGACGGGGAGCCGCTGGGCGCGCTGCCGCTGAGGGCGGAGGCGGTGCCCGGAGCCGTGCGTCTCCTCATGGACGATTAAAGATCGTGATCTGTGTCAGAGGTGGCCGGTAGTCTCGTAGACACGATGACCGAGGACCTGTCCCCAGCAGAGCGATACACCGAGGCTCGGAGGCGCGCAGCCGAGCAGGCCACCGCTCTCGCCCCCTTCCGTGACCTGTACGACTTCGATCTCGACGCGTTCCAGGTCGAAGCGTGCCAAGCCCTCGAAGCCGGAAAGGGAGTGCTGGTCGCGGCGCCGACCGGCTCCGGCAAGACGATCGTCGGCGAGTTCGCCGTCCATCTGGCCCTGACGCAGGGCCGCAAGTGCTTCTACACCACCCCCATCAAGGCACTGTCCAACCAGAAGTACAACGACCTGGCCAAGCGCTACGGCGCGGACAGGGTCGGCCTGCTGACGGGCGACAACAGCGTGAACTCCGACGCCCCGATCGTCGTCATGACGACCGAAGTGCTCCGGAACATGCTCTACGCCGGTTCGCAGGCCCTCGTCGGCCTGGGCTATGTCGTCATGGACGAGGTGCACTATCTCTCCGACCGCTTCCGCGGGGCCGTCTGGGAAGAGGTGATCATCCACCTTCCCGAGTCGGTCACCCTGATCTCGCTGTCGGCCACCGTCTCGAACGCGGAGGAGTTCGGCGACTGGCTGGACACCGTACGCGGCCACACCGAGGTGATCGTCTCCGAGCACCGGCCCGTGCCGCTGTGGCAGCACGTGCTCGCCGGGCGGCGGATGTACGACCTCTTCGAGGAGAAGGGGGACAAGCGGGAGGTCAATCCGGACCTGGTGCGGATGGCCAGGATGGAGAACAGCCGCGTCGGGCCGCGCGAGCGCCAGCGGGGCCGCCCCAAGCGGGAGGCGGACCGCGAGCGCGAGCGGCGGCAGCGCTCCCGCGTCTGGACGCCCAGCCGTGCCGAGGTCATCGACCGCCTGGACTCCGAGGGCCTGCTGCCCGCCATCACCTTCATCTTCAGCCGCGCGGGCTGCGAGGCGGCCGTCCAGCAGTGCCTCTACGCCGGACTGCGGCTCAACGACCAGGCGGCCCGCACCCGGGTGCGGGAGATCGTCGAGCAGCGCACCGCCGACATCCCGGACGAGGACCTGCACGTCCTGGGCTATTTCGAGTGGCTGGAGGGCCTGGAGCGGGGCATCGCGGCGCACCACGCGGGCATGCTGCCGACGTTCAAGGAGGTCGTCGAGGAGCTGTTCGTGCGCGGCCTGGTCAAGGCCGTCTTCGCGACCGAGACACTGGCGCTGGGCATCAACATGCCCGCCCGCTCCGTGGTCCTGGAGAAGCTGGTCAAGTGGAACGGCGAGCAGCACGCCGACATCACCCCGGGCGAGTTCACCCAGCTCACGGGCCGCGCCGGGCGCCGCGGCATCGACATCGAAGGGCACGCCGTCGTCCTGTGGCAGCGCGGCATGGACCCGGGCGCGCTGGCGGGTCTCGCGGGCACGCGGACGTATCCGCTGCGCTCCTCCTTCAAGCCGTCGTACAACATGGCCGTCAATCTCGTCGGCCAGTTCGGGCGGCACCGCTCGCGCGAACTGCTGGAGACCTCGTTCGCGCAGTTCCAGGCGGACCGCTCCGTCGTGGGCATCTCGCGCCAGGTGCAGAAGAACGAGGAGGGTCTGGAGGGCTATCGCGGCTCGATGACCTGCCATCTCGGCGATTTCGAGGAGTACGCGCGGCTGCGCCGTCAGCTCAAGGACCGCGAGACGGAGCTGGCCAAGCAGGGCGCCGTGCAGCGCAGGGCCCAGGCGTCCGCCTCGCTGGAGAAGCTGAAGCCGGGCGACGTCATCCATGTGCCCACGGGCAAGTTCGCCGGGCTGGCCCTGGTCCTCGATCCGGGCACCTCCGGAGGGCGCAGCCCGAGCCACCGGCAGGGCTGGGACCCGTATCAGGACGGCCCGCGTCCGCTCGTGCTCACCGCGCAGCGGCAGGTCAAGCGGCTGGGCTCGGTCGATTTCCCGGTGCCCGTGGAGGCGCTGGACCGGATGCGGATCCCCAAGTCCTTCAACCCCCGCAGCCCGCAGTCGCGCCGCGACCTGGCCTCGGCGCTGCGCACGAAGGCGGGCCACCACGAGCCGGCGCGGCACCGCAAGCAGCGCTCCGAGGCGGCGGATGATGCCGAGCTCGCACGGCTGCGCACCGAGCTGCGGCAGCACCCCTGCCACGGCTGCGACGAGCGCGAGGACCACGCGCGCTGGGCCGAGCGCTATCACCGGCTCAAGCGGGACACGCGTCAGCTGGAGCGCAAGATCGAGGGGCGCACGAACACCATCGCGCGCACCTTCGACCGCGTCTGCGGCGTGCTGACGGACCTCGGCTATCTGCGCGGTGACGAGGTGACCGAGGACGGCCGCCGTCTCGCCAGGCTCTACGGCGAGCTGGACCTGCTGGCCTCCGAGTGCCTGCGCGACGGCGTCTGGGAGGGCCTGCCGCCCGCCGAGCTGGCCGCCTGCGCCTCGGCGCTGGTCTACGAGGCGCGTTCCAACGACGACGCGCTGCCGCCCAAGCTGCCGGGCGGCCGTGCCAAGACCGCACTGGACGAGATGGTCCGCATCTGGGGCCGTCTCGACGCGCTGGAGGAGGAGCACCGCATCCAGCAGACCGAGGGCGTGGGCCAGCGCGAGCCCGATCTCGGCTTCGCCTGGGCCGCCTACCGCTGGGCCGAGGGCCACGGCCTGGACGCGGTCCTGCGGGACGCGGACATGCCGGCCGGTGACTTCGTGCGCTGGTGCAAGCAGTGCCTCGACGTGCTGGGGCAGATCGCGGCGGCGGCCCCGGAGGGCGGCACGGTCGCGAAGAACGCCCGCCGTGCCACCGACGCGATGCTGCGCGGGGTCGTCGCCTACTCCAGCGTGGGCTGAGCCTGCTGAGCCGCGGGCCCGGCGTGTGCCGTCGGGCCGTGCGCCGTCGGGCTGTGGCTGTGGTGTGCCGCGTCCCCGTTCCGCTCCGGCGGCGCGGGGACGCGGCGCTTCACGGCCCGTAGCAACAGGAAGACGGCGACGCCGATGGGCGAGAGCAGGATCGACAGCACCAGCACCGGGCCCATGACCAGCGCGGAGATGCCCAGGGCGCGGGCCTCGCGGTACATCCACTGGCCCAGGAACAGGTCCCAGGCGATGACCTGCGCCCAGACCGCGCCCGCGCCGCCCGGCAGGGCCAGCAGCTCCTGCCAGGTGCCCAGGTCCGGGCTGCGTACGGCGGTCCACAGCTCGCCGAACACGGGCGCGGCCAGCGCGAGGTAGACCAGCAGCACGGGGACCATCGGCAGCGGCGAAGCGGCGATCCGGTCGGTGAGGCGCCGCCCCGGCGCGAGGATCATCAGCGCCCAGAACGGGGCGGCGAGCAGGAACGACAGCTCGAAGAGGGTTTCGGTCACGGGGTGCCTCCAGAAGGGGAGCGAAGTGCGTGGGCCGCGACGGCGGCCGTCAGCGCGAGGAGCACGGCGAGCGCGGTGAGCGTCAGCGCGTCGGGCCGGAGCAGTGGCTGACCGCGCAGCGCCTGCCACGTCAGCAGCGCGGTGAGGCCGCCCGTCGCGAGGGCCGCTGCCCGTACGAGGCGGAGGCGCACGAGCGGGTCCCGCAGCCGGGCGAGCCGGGCGAGCCGGGCAGACCGGGCCGGGTGGTCCGACGACCGGGGCAGGCGCGTCGCCACGGTGTCGAGGGCGAGGAGCAGCAGGGGCAGGGCCTGGAGTGCGTGCATGCCCACGAAGTGCGGTATCCGCAGGTCACCGCCGGTCGTGCTCCAGCCTGTGAGCGGCATTCCGGGGCCGCCGTCCGGCACGCCCACGGCGTGCGCGCCGCTCGCCTCCAGCGCGGGCGCCGCCTGCTGGGGGAGCGTCATCAGCACGCCCACCGCCATTCCGGCCAGCGCGATGAGGAGCCCGGCGCGCAGGGCGAGGGCCGCGGCCCTGTCGGGGAAGGGCACGCGGGCGAGGAGCACCGCGACGAGGAGCGTGGCGCCCCAGAAGAGGGCGATGGTGCCGCCCATGACCTCGAACAGCGTCGCGTCGAAGGGCGTCTCGGTGTTGAAGTGGCTGCGCCTGCCCCGGGCGGTCTGGAACACGATGATCACCATCTCCGTGGTCGCCGTCGCCACCAGGGCGGCCGAGGCGGCACCGACCGTCCTGCGGCGCCCCGGGATCAGGGAGAGCAGCCAGGCGAGCGAGAGCCCGTAGGCGGCGAAGGACACCGAGAATTTGAGCGGCTTCAGCCAGACCGGCGAGCCGAGCAGCGTCCTGTCGTCCACGAGCAGTCCGATGGCGCTGACCACGGCGAGCACGGCCATGGCCGCGGAGAAGAACAGCATCGGGCGGTTCCACGCGGCGACGGTGGCGACGGCGCGGGCGGGCGGCGGTACGGGGTCACGTCGGCGGCGTAAGCCGGAAGCGGCGGGCACGGCGGAAGCGGGCATGGGTCCCCCTGGGCGTCATGGCATCCGAATATGGATAGCGGCACTTGCTGCTATCGGTTAGGGGGACTATCTATGATGGAATCCGTGTTGGCAAGGGCCGTCTTGCGAACAGTCGGACAGAGCAGGGGAGTTGGGGCATGCGCATCGGTGAACTGAGCAGGAGGACCGGCGTCGCGATCCCGACGATCAAGTTCTACGTACGGGAGGGGCTGCTCCCACCCGGCGAGCTGACCAGCCCCAACCAGGCGCGCTACGGCGAGGAGCACGAGCGCAGGCTCCGGCTCGTCCGCGCGCTGATCGAGGTGGGCGGGCTGTCCGTGGCCGCCGTGGGCGAGGTGCTCTCGGCCGTGACGTCGCCGGACAGGCCGGTCCACGATGTGCTCGGTGTCGCCCAGTACAGCGTGACGGCGGCCCCCGAGGGGGACGGCGAGGGGCGTGCCGAGGCGGAGCGGGCCGTACAGCGGCTGAGCGAGCGGCGGGGCTGGCCCGCGGAAGCGGCCGAGAGCCCGGCGACGGCCACCCTCATCGACACGCTCACGGTGCTGGAACAGCTCGGGCACGGCGGCCTGTGGGGGCTGCTGGACACCTACGCGGAGGCCAGCGAACTGATAGCGGAGGCCGACGTCTCCTACGTCGCCGACGCACAGGACGCGGAGGCGGCGCCCGAAGTGATGGCCGAGCGCCTCGTGGTGGGGACGGTGCTGGGGGACACCGTGCTCATGGCGCTGCGCAGGCTCGCGCAGGAGGCGGGTTCGGCGCGGCGGTTCGAGGACGGCGGTCCGGACCACGAGAAGACCGCCCCCGCTTCTGCCCCCGCCCCCGCCTCCGCGTCGGAGGCCGGGCCCGGCGTCCAGCGCTACGGGAAGGTCATCAGGCTTCGGCCCGAGCACGCGGAGGAGTATCTGCGGCTGCACGCGCAGCCGTGGCCCGCCGTGCTGGAGGCGATCACCGCCTGCAACATCCGCAACTACTCGATCTTCCTCGACGACGGGCTGCTCTTCTCGTACTTCGAGTACGTCGGCGACGACTACGCCGCCGACACGGCCCGCATGGCGGCCGACCCGGTCACCCGTGACTGGTGGAAGCTGACGGATCCCTGCCAGGAGCAGACCGCGAACGCGGTGCCGGGGGAGTGGTGGACGCCGATGCGGGAGGTCTTCCACCACGACTGAGGCCCCGTCGCACTGCCGCTGTCACGCCCAGGAGGGGAACGCGGAGTTCAACTTGCCGCCCGGAGCGCGATGTTGACCAGGTGCGGGGGCGACGGCATGTTGAGCCCGTATCCGCCGCCTGACGGGAGACCCACGTGCGCCGACACCTCAGCGACCACCGGAACCACCGGGACAACCGGGACAACCGGAACCACCTGACCGGCCGGACCGGTTCCGCTCTCACACCCCGTACCGGCACGGTCCGCGCACGGGCCAGACCCGTGCTCCGCGGCTGGCTCCGCGCCGCGACCGCGCTCGCCGCCGTCGCGGCGCTGTCGTCGGCGGCCCAGGCCGCGCCTCAGCACGCGCCCCCGCGACACGGGCACGGGGGCGACCCGGCGGGCTCGCTGCGCCTCACCCAGGTGCAGGCCATGGCCACGCACAACAGCTACCACCGCGAGGCGTCCTTCGCCGAGCAGCAGCTCATGAGCCAGCACGACCCCAACTTCCAGACGCTGCTCTACAGCCACGCGTCCCTGCCCGTGCAGTTCGAGCGCCAGCGGGTGCGCGGCATCGAGCTGGACGTCTTCCCCGACCCCGACGGCGGGCTCTACGCGGACCCGCTGATCCGGAAGCAGGCCGGACTGCCCCCGCTCACCGATCCCGGCTGGAAGAAGCCGGGCTTCAAGGTGATGCACTGGGGCGACTTCGACTACGGCACGAGCTGTGTGACGCTCACGGGCTGTCTGAAACAGGTCAAGAAGTGGTCGGAGAACAGCCCGGGGCACGTCGCCGTGCCGATCCTGCTGGAGCTGAAGCAGACCGACCCGCGGCTGGAGGAGCGGGGTGGCGCCAAGAGTCCGCCCTGGGACACGGCGATGCTGGACGCGCTCGACGCCGAGATCCGTTCCGTCTTCCCCGACGAGGACACCGTCACCGCCGACGACATACGCCACCGGGGCGAGACCCTGGAGCGCTCTGTGCTCAAGCGCGGCTGGCCGAAAGTCGCTGACACCCGGGGCAAGACGATGTTCTTCATGGACAACGACGACCCGAAGCTCCAGGACGCCTACCGCGCGGGCGGGCGCGAGAGCCTTCAGGGCCGGGTGCTGTTCACCGACTCCGAGCCGGGGCGCGCCGACGCCGCCTTCATGAAGGTCAATGACCCGACCGGTGCCAACAAGGCTGTCATCCAGGACCTGGTGAAGCGGGGCTACTACGTGCGCACGCGCTCCGACGTCCCCCTGACGCAGGCGAGCACGGGTGACACGCGCATGCTGCGGGACGCGCTGGAGTCCGGTGCCCAGATGGTCAGCACGGACTTCCCGGTGCCGGGGCCGGCGGCGCGCTACGGGTCCGACTATGTCGCCGAGCTGCCGCCGGGGAGCGGTCCCGTGCGGTGCAACCCGGTCACGGCGACCGGGCACCGTTGCCCCGGAAATCGGCTGGAACGCTGACCCGGCCTGGAACGCTGCCCAGGCCCGGGGCGCCGACGCCGTGGGGCGGCCGGTCGGGCGACGGCCCTGGGCCGGGCCGTGCCGTGCCGCCCCCTTCCCCCTCCCCGCTCTCCGCGCGAGCGGGATCAGCTCCGAGCGGGATCAGCCCTGCGCCGCGCCCGCGCGCTCCGCCCCGCTCTCCTGCTCGGCCTCCACCTGCGCGTTCCATTCCTGCTTCGACGCCTGCCAGCCGTCCTCGTTGTGGCCGACGCGCCAGTACCCGGAGATGGAGAGCTGCTCGCGCGTCACCTCGCGCTCCAGGCGCAGGTGGCGGCGCAGCTCCTTCACGAAGCCCGCCTCGCCGTGCACGAACGCCTGCACCTGTCCGGCCGGGAACTCCAGCGCGCGGACGGACTCCACGAGCCGCTGGCCCACGGGGGCCGAGCCGCGGTGCAGCCACGTCACCTGCGCGCCCAGCGGCGCGTCCAGCTTCTGCTCCTCCTCGGGGCCCTCGACCTCGATCAGCGCGTACACGGGCGCCCCGGCGGGCGCGGCCTCCAGCGAGGCGGCGATGGCGGGCAGCGCGCTCTCGTCGCCGACGAGCAGGTGCCAGTCCGCGTCGGCGCCGGGCGAGTAGGCGCCGCCGGGGCCGAGGAACCTGATCTCGTCGCCCGGCTGGGCCTTGTCGGCCCAGGGGCCCGCGAGGCCCGCGTCGCCGTGCACCACGAAGTCGATGGTCAGCTCGCGGGCCTCAGGGTCCCAGCGGCGCACGGTGTACGTGCGGGTGACGGGCCACTGGTGGCGCGGGAAGTCGGCGCGGATCTGGGCCATGTCGAAGGGCTCGGGATAGGTGACGTCCGGCAGCGGGAAGAGCAGTTTGACGTAGTGGTCGGTGTGCTCACCGGCGGAGAAGTCCGCCAGTCCCTCGCCGCCGAGGACGACGCGCACCATGTGCGGCGTCAGTCGCTCCGTGCGCGTCACCCGCGCGCTGTGGAGCTGGGGCTTCTTACGTGCCGGACGTTCTGCCACGGTGGCCTCCCTGAAGCGCTGCGGCGATCACTGGTTAGGTTTACCTAACCTAACACCTCGGCCCGTGTGTGCGGAGACCTCCTCACGCCTGTTCAAGTGCGGACAGCAGCCTCTCCAGCGAGCCGCCGAGCCCCCAGCGCTCGCCGAGGCGCGCCAGCTCGTCCGCGTCGCGCGGGCGCGCGGGCAGCGCCGGGTCGAACTCCGGGAGCGCCACGTCGTCCGCGACGCGCACCACCTTCGGGGCCACGGCGATGTACGGGCGCGCCTCGTCCAGCTTCTTGCGCTGCGACGGGGTCAGCTTGGCGCCGGGGTCGTCGACGGCGGCCATGATCCCGGCGAGGTCCCCGAACGCGTCCAGCAGCTTGGCCGCGGTCTTCTCGCCGATGCCGGGCACGCCGGGCAGCCCGTCGCTCGGGTCCCCGCGCAGCAGGGCCAGATCGACGTAGCCGGAGCCGTCCACGCCGTACTTCTCGCGCAGGGCCTCCCCGTCGTAGGCGGCGAGGGTGCCCACGCCCTTGACCGGGTACAGGACGCGGACGCCGCGCTCGTCGTCGATGAGCTGGAAGAGGTCGCGGTCGCCGGTGACGATGTCGACGGGGCCCGTCGCGCGGGCGGTGAGGGTGCCGATGATGTCGTCGGCCTCGTAGCCCTCGGCGCCGACCCGGGCGATGCCCGCCGCGTCGAGCACGGCCTCGATCACCGGGACCTGGGGCGAGAGCGTGTCGGGGATCTCCTCGGCGTCGGCGCCCCCGGCGACCTCCTCGGCGACGCGGTGCGCCTTGTAGGAGGGGATCAGATCGACCCGCCACTGGGGGCGCCAGTCGAAGTCCATGCAGGCCACGAGGTCGTCGGGGTGGTGGTCGCGGACGAGTCTGGTGATGAAGTCCAGCAGCCCGCGTACGGCGTTCACGGGCGTCCCGTCGGGGCTCCTGACGGAGTCGGGCACTCCGAAGTACGCGCGGAAGTAGAGCGAGGCGGTGTCGAGGAGCATGAGGCGGCGCGCTGTTGTGGTCACGCCCCGATGATGCCGTATCCGGTGGCGCCGTTACGGGTGCCCGCTGACGCCGTAAGGGCGCCCGCGAATGCCCGAAAGCGGCGTTCAAGTGTGCGCACGGAGAGCGTTCTCCAAACACGCGGACGCATGTGACCCGCACCACTGCGGCGTTTACAAGCCATCCGGCGGGGCAGGTGCGCACGCGGACCGGCATCGGTGTCGCCTACATCGATTCCGTAAGGTGTGCATTTGTCCGGTAGGCCCGGATGCCGGTCGGCGACCCGCCAGCGGGGGAGGCGGGTCGTTTCCCGTTCCGCGACTTCGAGAGGTATATGTGTCAAGGCTGCAAGCCGAGAACCTGTACAAGGTCTTCGGCAAGAAACAGAACGAGGCGGTGACCCGGCTCGAAGCCGGTGCCGACCGCGACGAGCTGCGTGCCGAGGGCACCACGGCAGCCGTGATCGACGCCTCCTTCGAGGTCGAAGAGGGCCAGATATTCGTCGTCATGGGCCTCTCCGGATCCGGTAAGTCCACGCTGCTGCGGATGCTGAACGGCCTGCTCGAACCGACGTCGGGCCGCGTGCTCTTCGACGGCCAGGACATCACCCACCTCAGCCCCCGCGACCTGCGCGCCGTCCGCTCCAAGAAGATCAGCATGGTCTTCCAGCACTTCGCGCTCTTCCCCCACCGCAGCGTCATGGAGAACGCCGCCTACGGCCTTGAGGTCCAGGGCGTGCCCCGCGAGGAGCGTCAGCGGCGTGCCGTCGAGGCGCTGGAGCTGGCCGGGCTCAAGGGCTGGGAGAACTCCTGGCCCGACGAGCTGTCCGGCGGCATGCAGCAGCGCGTCGGCCTCGCCCGCGCCCTGGCCACCGACGCGGACCTGCTGCTCATGGACGAGTCCTTCAGCGCGCTCGACCCGCTGATCCGCCGTGACATGCAGGACCAGTTGCTTGAGCTTCAGCAGAAGCTCAAGAAGACCATCGTCTTCATCACCCATGACCTGAACGAGGCCATGCGCCTGGGCGACCGCATCGCCGTGATGCGCGACGGCCTGATCGTCCAGAACGGCACAGCCGAGGACATCCTGGTCCGCCCGGCGAACGACTACGTCGCCTCCTTCATCCAGGACGTCGACCGCTCCCGCGTGCTCACCGCGGGCTCGATCATGGGCGACGCCGAGCCCGTGGACGCGGCGGCGGTTCAGGGCGCGCCCGCCTCCGGCTCCGGCGACGACGCGGAGGCCACCGACGCGCACGCCACCGTGACGGCGGAGACCCCCATAGCCGAACTGTTCTCGCCGTTCTCCGTCAGCGACGACGCCGTCGTCGTGACGGACGCGGCCGGAACCCCCGTCGGCGTCATCGACCGCGAGCGGCTGCTGGCCGCCCTCGCCGAGGAGCCCCAGGTGAACGGCGGTGCCGCCACCGCGAGCACCGCCGCCACCGGCAGATCCGATGACGAGCCGAAGGACGCAGCAGAGGTGACCGCACGTGCCTGAGTTCCATCCCGGTGACTGGGTCGAGAAGGCCGTGGACTGGCTCCAGATCCACCTCGGCTGGCTCTTCGACTTCGCCACCACCGTTCTGACCGGCCTGAACGACGGCATCAACGCCGTACTCGGCGCGGCCGACCCGCTGATCATGGCGGGCATCTTCGCCGTCATCGCCTTCTGGCTCCGGGGGCTGCTCCCCGCCGTTCTCGCCTTCGTCGGATTCGCGGTCGTCGACTCCTTCGGACTGTGGGACGACGCGATGCTGACGCTGTCGCTCGTCCTCGCGGCGGCCGTCATCACCATCGTGATCGCCGTGCCGCTCGGCATCTGGGCGGCGCGCAGCGACAAGGTCAGCGCCACCGTGCGCCCGGTGCTCGACGTCATGCAGACGATGCCGGCGTTCGTGTACCTGATCCCCTGCGTGATGTTCTTCTCCGTCGGCCCGACCCCGGGTCTGCTGGCGACGATCGTCTTCTCCATGCCGCCCGGCGTGCGCATGACCGAGCTGGGCATCCGCCAGGTCGACAGCGAGCTGGTCGAGGCGGCCGAGGCGTTCGGCACCCGCCCCAAGCACACCCTCACGCGGGTGCAGTTCCCGCTGGCGCTGCCGACGATCATGGCCGGTATCAACCAGGTCATCATGCTCGGCCTGTCCATGGTCGTCATCGCCGCCATGGCCGGTGCCCCAGGGCTGGGCGAGCGCGTCTACTCCGCCGTCACGCAGCTCCAGATCGGCCTCGGCGTCGAGTCCGGCATCGCGGTCGTCATCCTCGCCGTGTACCTGGACCGCATGACGGGCGCCCTCAACCAGCGCGTCTCCCCGCTCGGCCGCCGCGCAGCGGCCAAGGCCGCCGCGCTCATGGGCCGGATGCGGTTCCTGCACTACAAGCCGGGCACCGCGGTCGCGATGTGCGGCGTCGTGGTGCTCGCGCTGATCGCCGGCGGCATGAACGTCGCGCACAGCGGCGGCGACGACGCCCAGGCCACCGGCGCGAACGTCGGCAAGGGCAAGCAGATCAACATGGGCTACATCCCGTGGGACGAGGGCATCGCCACCACGTACCTGTGGAAGGAACTGCTCGAACAGCGCGGCTACAAGCCCAACGTGAAGCAGCTCGACGCTGGCCCGCTCTACACCTCGCTCGCGCAGGGCAAGACCGACTTCCAGACGGACGCCTGGCTGCCCACGACGCACGAGCAGTACTGGAACAAGTACAAGGACAAGCTGGAGGACCTGACCGACTGGTACGGGCCCACCTCGCTGGAGCTGACCGTCCCCTCCTACGTCAAGGGCGTCGAGTCGCTCGAAGACCTCAAGGGGAAGGGCAAGGAGTTCAACGGGAAGATCATCGGCATCGAGTCCAGCGCCGGTGAGATGAAGATCCTGAAGGAGAAGGTCCTCAAGGACTACGGCCTCAAGGGCGAGTACAAGGTCGTCTCCTCCTCCACCTCCTCCATGCTGGCCGAGCTGAAGCGCTCCATCGCGAAGAAGGAACCGGTCGTCGTCACGCTCTGGTCCCCGCACTGGGCGTACAACGCGCACGACCTCACCAAGCTCAAGGACCCCAAGGGCTCCTTCGGCAAGGGCGAGAAGCTGCACTCCGTGGCTCGCAAGGGCTTCAGCAAGGACGAGCCGACGGTCGCCAAGTGGCTCAAGGACTTCAAGCTGAAGGAGAAGCAGCTCACCTCCCTGGAGAACGAGATCCAGAAGGCGGGCCAGGGCAAGGAGCAGGACGCCGTCCGCACCTGGCTCAAGGACAACCCCGGCCTGGTCAACAAGTTCGCGCCCGTCCCCGGCGGCAGCGGCGGTACGCAGAAGGGCAAGGACGCGGGCAAGTCCGTCAACATCGGGTACTTCCCGTGGGACGAGGCCATCGCGACCACCCACCTGTGGCAGAACATCCTCGAGGACCGCGGCTACAAGCCCAAGCTCAAGCAGCTCGACCCGGGCCCGCTCTACACGTCGCTCGCGCAGGGCCAGATGGACTTCCAGACGGACGCCTGGCTGCCGACGACGCACGAGCAATATTGGAAGAAGTACAAGGACAAACTCAGTGATCTGGGCTCCTGGTACGGGCCCACCTCGCTGGAGCTGTCGACGCCCAAGTACGTCAAGGGCATCGACTCCATGGAGGACCTGAAGGGCAAGGGCGACACCTTCGGCGGGAAGATCACCGGCATCGAGTCCAGCGCCGGTGAGATGAAGATCCTGAAGGACGTCCTCAAGGACTACGGCCTGGACAAGGAGTACAAGGTCGTCTCGTCCTCCACCTCCTCGATGCTGTCCGAGGTGGACCGCTCGGTAAAGCAGAAGAAGCCCGTCCTGGCCGTGACCTGGTCGCCGCACTGGGTCTACAGCAAGTACCCGATGAAGAAGCTCCACGACCCGAAGGGGTCCTGGGGCGAGGGCGACCAGATCCGCGTCACCGGCAAGAAGGACTTCGCGAAGGACTTCCCCGAGCTGGCCGGG
Source organism: Streptomyces sp. NPDC054796 (assembly GCF_053611545.1). Classification (NCBI taxonomy): domain Bacteria; kingdom Bacillati; phylum Actinomycetota; class Actinomycetes; order Kitasatosporales; family Streptomycetaceae; genus Streptomyces; species Streptomyces sp. NPDC054796. The sequence goes on from NZ_JBSHAO010000006.1 coordinate 143,473, forward strand.
TGGCTGAAGGACTTCAAGCTGTCCGAGAAGGACCTCGGCTCCCTGGAGGCCGCCATCCAGGAGGGTGGCAGCGGCAAGGAGAAGCAGTCCACCCGCAAGTGGATGGACGAGCACCCGGGCATCGTCGACAAGCTCGCGCCCGTCGGTAGCTGACCCCCTCCCAGGCCGGCGCCTCCCCCCCCCTGGCGCCGACCGCCCCGGCCGGGGCCCGGCCGCACACCCCTCACGGGACATGCGGCCGGGCCCCGGCTTTTTGGCGTGTGCGCTGTGAGCGGAAATTCGGATGACTCGCCGGGGTGCCTTCTTCTACTCTCTTTCATGTGAGCGGAAACGCCTTCCGGTGCGAAGGCGACGGGTACTTCGGTCGATTTGGGTTCGATTCCCTGAAGCACTCCGCGAAAGCGGAGTGCTGTCCCCGTCGTCGCCTCTGACCTCGGAAGACGTCTCCGGCGCACACGGCGCCCGGTGCGCTGGCCGCGGATACTTCCTCCTTTTAAGACACCGCAGCCGCATTCCGATCTCGGGCGCACTGAATTAACGGGGGAAAAGATGAGCAAGTTCAATGGAAGGGCAAGGAACACCGATAAGGACAACACCACGTGGGAGGGCAGCGCGGCATATGTCCGCGACACGCGGTCGGAGCTTGTGCTGCTGGCAGTGGTGAACATGGTCGGTGAGCAGACGTTCTACGAGGAGGCGGGTGAGCGCGACGCGCGCTTCACCCGCCTCGTGCGGTCCGTCGCCGTCGAGCACGGCGAGTGGACGACGCGGTTCGTGACCTGGCTGCGCGGCGAGGCGCAGATGCGCAGCGCGTCCCTCGTCGCCGCCGCCGAGGCCGTGCACGCCCGGTTGGCCGCCGGGCTGCACGGCGGCAACCGCGCGCTCGTGGACGCGGCCTGCGCCCGCGCCGACGAACCGGGCGAGTTCCTCGCCTACTGGACGTCACAGCACGGGCGGGCCCTGCCCAAGCCCGTGAAGCGCGGCCTCGGCGACGCGGTGCGGCGGCTCTACGGCGAACGCTCGCTGCTGAAGTACGACACGGACGCGCACGCGTTCCGCTTCGGCGACGTGCTGGAGCTGGTGCACGCCGCGCCCGATCCGGCCAAGCCGTGGCAGGGGGCGCTGTTCCAGCACGCGCTGGACCGGCGGCACGGGCGGGCGGCGGAGCGAGGCGTGTGCGGCGTTCCGGAGGAGCTGCCCATGGTGCGGGCGCGCGCGGAGCTGTCGGCGATGCCGGTGGTGGAGCGTCAACTGGTGCCCACCCAGCCGGACGGACCCGAGGTGCTGAGGGGCGCGGGCATGACCTGGGAGGCGCTCGCCGGATGGCTCCAGGGCCCGATGGACGCGGCGGCCTGGGAGGCGGTGCTCCCGTCCATGGGACTCATGGCGCAACTGCGCAATCTGCGGAACTTCGACGAGGCCGGGGTCTCGGACGAGGCGGCGCGGCTGGTCATGGACCGGCTGTGCGACCCCGCTGAGATCGCCCGCTCGCGCCAGTTCCCCTACCGCTTCCTCTCCGCGTACCGCGCGGCGCCCTCGCTGCGCTGGGGGCACGCACTGGAACGGGCGCTGGACGCCGCCACGTCGAACGTCCCGGCACTGCCTGGCCGCACGCTCGTCCTCGTCGACGCCTCGGGCTCGATGCGGGGTTCTGTGTCGGGGCGCTCGAAGGTGCGGCACGCGGACGTGGGCGCGCTGTTCGGCGTCGCGCTGGCGCACCGGGGCTGCGACGTCGAGCTGTACGGCTTCGCCGACCGTCCCTTCCGGCACGAACTCACGCCGGGCGGCTCCGTGCTCGGCGGGATCGACAGCTTCTGCGCACGCATCGGCGAGGTCGGCTACGGGACGGAGACGGTCGCGTCGCTGCGGGCCACGTACCGGGGGCACGACCGAGTGGTGATCGTCTCCGACATGCAGGCGTTCGCCGACTGGTCGTCCGCCGGACGGCGCGGCGAACGCAACACCCCGGTCTCCGAGGCGATCCCGGCCCACGTCCCGATGTTCGGCGTCAACACGACGGGCTACGCCCAGGCATCGATCGCCCCGGACACCCCGAACCGCTACGAGATAGGCGGCTTCAGCGACAAGCTGTTCACGATGGTCGGGTTGCTGTCGGGGGCGGGGGAGCGGCGGTGGCCGTGGGACGCGGAGGACGGCGACGTTTGAGGGGGGGCGGCCCTCGCCAGGTGGTGAGGGCCGCTCAGTCAGAATTGCGTCAGGAAGTGGTGCCAGGTGTCTCGGCTGACGGTGAGAGCGGGGCGGGTGACGTCCTTGCTGTCCCGTACGTGTATGGCGGCGTCGGGGATGTTGTCGGCAACCTCGACGCAGGCGTCGGGCTGCCCACCGCTGTAGCTGCTCTTCCGGAACACGGGGGTCTGGGAGTTGGTCATTTAGGCATCCGTTTCATGATCGCGTCTCGGGAGTCAACCGCCGACAGCGCATCTGCGGCCAGACGATCGTAGACGCGCTGCATGGTCTGCACTTCTGCTGGTTCGGAGGTCACTCTTCCCGTGGCGTGCCCTTCTGTGTAACCCAGCCGCGACCCGTCAGGCAGCGTGAGCAACGAAACGTACCCGGCCACCTGCGGAGCCGTGAACGGCAGCACCCGCACTGTCACATTGGGGTGTTCGCCCATTGCCAGTAGATGCTGGAGCTGGCCGTGTCGGATGACAGACGACCCCATGTCGCGATGGAGCACCGACTCATCCACCACGGCCCAGAGCCACGGTGGCTCTGCTCGTTCCCACACCCTCGCTTGACGTTCCATCCGGTCCTGGACGTAGCTGTCGACTTGGGTGGGGCTCCCCGCCTGCCCAGCAAGCATCACTGCTCGTGCGTATTCCTCGGTTTGCAGGAGCCCCGGCACACCTTGGGACCACTCGTGCATCGCTGTGGCTTCGAGCTGTTTGCGCAAGAACTCCCGCGCATAGTCGCGAATCTGAGACTCGGACAGCAGCCGCAGCAGGTTCACGAGGTCGTTGCCGAGGCCCAGGACGGCGCCCAGCCGTTTCGCGAGGTCTCTCGTGGGCACTTCGTTGCCCCGTTCGATCTCCGAGATCAGCGAACCCGAGGCGAACACCTTCTGGCCCAACTCGGTCTGTTTCCAACGGCGTTCCATGCGCGCGTCACGGATGCGGGAGCCGATGAACGCTTCGATGGACTCGCCCGGATCGATCTCACGGAGGGCAGGCATATGCCTCACTCGTTCCAGGGGTAGCGGACTGTGATGGAAACTCTTCCACAGCAACCGTCGGATTGTGAGCCTGGTCACTAAGAACCCGATCAGTGACCAGGAGCAACCACGTGGCGATCCCACCCCTCGAACCGCCCCAGCAGCCGGACCCTCCTCCGGGGGAGGGGCAGCAGTGATGAGCCGTATGACTCTGCGCGTATCGCGCGACTCCGGCCGTACTTGGGGGCCGACGCGCACCTTCGAGGAGCACCCTCCCGACCCCCGTGTTCTGCCGGACTCCTGGTTCAAGCTCCCGCCAGAACTGGAGCCCTGTGAGTGCCCGCGGTGCCGGGTCCGGCCCGTTCGCTTAGATGCTCCGCTGACCCGGCTCGACGTAGTGGTCTACTGCGGTTCGCTCAGCGCACTCGTCATCGCCCTGCTCGTAGGCATCGGCACGGCTCGCTGAGTGCTCGCGGCGCGCGGGCGTACGGTGCCTGTATGGCGAACACCGGCACCCGCACCCCCACCCGCACCGTGCGGCGCGTGGTCTCCCTCGTGCCCTCGCTCACCGAGGCCGTTGCCGCCACCGAGCCCGAGTTGCTGGTCGGCGCGACGGACTGGTGCAGCCATCCGGAAGGGCTGGACGTCACCCGCGTGCGCGGCACCAAGAACCCCGACCTCGCCCGGATCGTCGCGCTCGCGCCCGATCTCGTCATCGCCAACGAGGAGGAGAACCGTCCGGCCGACCTCGCCGCGCTCCGCGCGGAGGGCATCGACGTGCTGGTGACCGAGATCCGCGACGTGCCTCAGGCGTTCGCCGAGCTGGACAGGGTGCTCACGCGCGGGTGCGGGCTCGGCAGGCCGGGGTGGCTGGACGAGGCCGAGGAGGCGTGGAGTGCGGCGCGCGCCGAGTTCGACGTGCGGGCCCTCGTGCCCGTGTGGCGCAAGCCGTGGATGGTGCTGGGCCGCGACACCTTCGCGGGCGCGCTGCTCGACCGGCTCGGGGTGCGCAACGTCTACGCGGAGCACCCCGAGCGCTACCCCCGCATCCCCCTCGCTGAGCTGACCGCGCCGGGCCGCGCGGATGTGGCCGTACTGCCGGACGAGCCGTACGCGTTCTCCGCCGACGACGGCCCCGAGGCGTTTCCAGGGCTGCCCTCCGCGCTCGTCAGCGGGCGCCATCTCACCTGGTACGGGCCCTCGCTCACCGAGGCGCCCCAGCTGCTGGCGGGGGCGCTGCGAGCAGCGCTCCGGTGAGCAGCCCCCGTACCGTCCCCGCGCAGGCGGCGCACCACGCGACGGTCAGCGCCCCGTAGAGCGCGAGCGCCAGCCAGCCCAGCGCCGCAAGGCCCGTGTGCCGTGCCAGCGATGCTGCGCCCGTGACGCAGGTGCCCACCGGGAAGGTGAAGGCCCACCACGTCATCGCGAACCCCATCCCGGCGCGGAAGGCCCGCACCACCATCGCCGTGGCCAGTGCCAGCCACAGCAGCGCGAAGCCCGTCACCGGTACCCCGTAGAGCACCGCGGCCGAGGCGAAGGTGCCCGGCGCCGCGTCCGCGAGGTTGCCCATGGCCGTGGTGGACTGGCCCAGCGGTCCGAGCACCAGGAAGAGCGTCGGCGTCAGGGCCGGGGGCGGCGCCCCGTGGTGCATCAGGTGGGCGAAGACGGCGGGCAGGATCAGCAGCGTCGCCAGCAGGCTCATCCCGAACATCGCGAAGCAGCCGAGCAGCATCGCCAATCGGGGTTGCCCCGGCGGCAGATGGAGCGCGAGCTGCGGTCCCAGCGCCGCCGAGACCATGGGCGCGACGACGGGCAGCAGCCACACGGGCGAGGCCGCGCCCGGCTCGATCCTGTGCCGCACCACCATCAGATACGGCACGGCCGTCGCGGTCACCAGCGCCAGCGCGGTGCCCACGGACCACAGGACCGCGTCCAGGACGAGCCCGCCCGGCACCCCGGCCGCCAGGGCACCGCCGCCCACGGCGAGGAGCGCCATCGAGAGGCAGCCGTAGAAGGGCGCGACGGACGGGTCGCGCAGATGGGTCCTGGCCTGGTCGGTGTGGCGCAGCCAGTGCGCGGCCCGCGCGACGAGCAGCGTCAGGAGCGCCAGCACGGCCAGCGCCCACACGGCGGCGAGCACCGGGCCCGGGACCCGTACCGGCAGTGCGGCGCCCGCGGTGGCGAGGATGGCGGTGCCCATGACCGACGCGTACCAGTTGGGGCCGAGGTGGCGGACGGAGGGCCGGGCGGGGGAGGCGGGGGACCGGAAGGAGGCGGTGTCCCGGCGGCCGGGGTGCCGGACGTCGGCATGGGCGAGAGCGGTCATCTCCGCACGGTCGCAGCGGCGCACGGCTCCGACCAGCCCCTTCGCCTCTATGAGGCCATAAGCCCGGGTTATGTGCTGCTGCCCTGCCCTGCCCTGCCCTGCCCGGCCTGCTTGTCCCGTCAGTGTCCGCGACGTGCGCGCAGGACGCTGTCGTGGGTGTGGTGGGTGCCGACGGGGGCCGGGGACACACGTGGGCGGGTCTCGTCGACCTCGACGGCCCATGCGGGGCCGGTGAGTTGGAGGAGAAGGCGGGCGATGTCGTCGGCCTGGTAGTAGTCGGCGGGGTCGGGGCCGCCGTCCTGGCGCGGCGGCAGGTCCGCGAGTGCGTGGGTGGCGAACAGGAATGTGCCTCCGGGTGCGACGGCGTTCAGCAGGCCGCGCAGCGCGGTGTGACCGGGTCGACGCCTGAGCGGGAAGTAGTGGACGGACACCAGGCCGAAGGCGTCGGCCGGGGGCGGTGTGGTGAGCAGGTCCGTCGACTCCCAGGACACGCTGCCCTGGACATCCGTAGCGGAGACGGCGGCAGTGGCGGCGCGGCGCAGGGCCACCTCGGAGACGTCGGCCGCGGTGACGCGCCACCCGCGCCGGGCCAGCCACAGCGCGTCGCCGCCCTCGCCGCACCCCACGTCGAGCGCTCGGCCCGCCGGGCCCGCCGGACCCGGTGGCAGCTCCGCCGCCTCGGCCACGAGCACGTTGTTGGGTCCGCCGCTGAACACCTGCTCGCGGCTGCGGTACATCGTGTCCCAGTGCTGAGCATCAATGCCGTCCATGTCACGTCGTCCTTCCGCCGGTGGGTTCGCCGCTTCCGACGACAAGGTCCCGTCACCGCGCCGTCGCGGCAAAGTTCTTTGCGGAAACCGCAAAGCGGCAGCACGGTGGGCGCATGAACGAGGATCTCGACGCGGTGCTGGCGGCGGTCGGGCCCCGGCTGCGCGAGCTGCGCCGTCGGCGCGGCACCACACTGACCGCACTGTCCGAAGCCACCGGCATCCCGGTCAGCACCCTGTCCCGGCTGGAGTCGGGGCAGCGCAGACCGGGCCTGGAACTGCTGCTGCCGCTGGCCAGGGTCCACCAGGTGCCGGTCGACGAACTGATCGGCACCCCGCCCGCCCCCGACCCCCGGGTGCCCGCACGGCCCTTCACCCGCAACGGCATGACCGTCGTCCCCCTGACCCGCAAACCCGGCGGCCTCCAGGCGTACAAACACGTCCTGCCGGCGGGTCTCACGGACGGCCGCGAGCCCGAGCCACGCTCGCACGAGGGCTACCACTGGCTGTACGTCCTCAAGGGACGCCTGCGCGTCGTCCTGGGCGACAAAGACTTCGTGCTCACGGAAGGCGAGGCCGCGGAGTTCGACACCCACCTCCCGCACTGGTTCGGCAACGCCGACGACCGCCCCGTCGAATTCCTCAGCATCCTCGGCCCCCAGGGCGAACGCGTGCACATCAAGGCCCGCTACCGTCCCGACCGGTGAGGGCGGCCCCGACCGTCGGACCGCAGGACCGCAGGACCGTCGGGTCGCCGGACGACGCCGCGCGACGACACCGCATAGCCTGAGACCCATGCAAAGCGCCCACGAGGCGGACCCGGGTCCGCTCAGCCATCGCGTCCCCGACCTGGGCGGACTCCAGCTCCTGCTGGCCGTCGCGCGGCTCGGCAGCCTCGGCCGCGCGGCGCGCGAGAGCGGCGTCAGCCAGCCGGCCGCGAGCAGCCGGATGCGCGCCATGGAGCGTCAGCTCGGCGTCGCGCTCCTGGAGCGCTCACCGAGGGGTTCGCGGCTCACCGACGCAGGGACGCTCGTGACCGACTGGGCCCGCCGCATCGTCGAGGCGGCCGAGGGCTTCGACGCGGGCGTACAGGCGCTGCGCGACCGCCGTGACTCGCGGCTGAGCGTCGCCGCCAGCATGACCATCGCGGAGTACCTGCTGCCCGGCTGGCTGATCGCGCTGCGCACCGCGCGCCCCGGCACGGCCGTCTCGCTCCTCGCGGGCAACTCGGCCGCCGTCGCGGAGCGGGTGCGCACCGGCGAGGCCGACCTCGGCTTCGTGGAGGGGATCGGGCTGCCCACGGGGCTCGACGGGGCCGTGATCGGCCGGGACCGGCTGCTGGTGGTGGCGGCGCCGGGGCACGCGTGGGCGCGCCGTCGCGGGCAGGTCGGGGCCGAGGAGGTCGCGGCCACACCGCTGATCCTGCGGGAACAGGGGTCCGGCACCCGCCAGGTACTGGACGACGCGCTCGCCGCGCACGGCGGCCTCGCGCCGCCGCTCCTCGAACTGTCCTCCACCACCGCCGTGAAGTCCGCCGCCGTCAGCGGCGCGGGGCCCTCGGTGCTCAGCGAACTCGCCGTCGGCGAGGAGCTGTCGGCCGGACGGCTCGTGGAGGTCCCCGTCGCCGACGTGCGCCTGGGCCGCGAGCTGCGCGCAGTCTGGCCCCGTGGCGCCCGCCCCACGGGCCCGGCCCGCGAACTGCTCACCCTCACTAGGGGGCGCCCCACCTCACCGCACGCCGGGGGCTGAGGGCACGAGGGGTGCCGCGCTGTGCCTCGCACGGTGCTGTGCGGTGTGGGCTCCGCCTGGTCCGGGTGCCGCGTGGTCCCGGTCCCGCTGACGGGAGCGTCGCGCGGGACGCCGTGCCCGCGAGGCGGGTGCCGGTGCCGTAGGGGGTGTCGTCGCTGTCCCGTCTGGGCCGCCGGGGGCACCTCCCAGCGGTAGCTGGGGGAGTCCGGCACGCAGGCTCGCGGCGTTGTCGGTCGTCAGCGCGGCCCTCCCCGGCGGCCCCCGGCCTGGCGGCCGGACGACGCTACAGCGACGACACCCCTAGGTCCGCGCTGTTCCGCTCGCGCTCACAGGGAGGGCGTGTCCCGTGAAGAGGCAGCCGCTTCGCGGGCGTGGCTGACGAGGGACTCCATCACGCGCAGGTCGTCGCCCTCCTCGGGGTGCCACTGGACGGCGAGCACGAAGCCCTCCGCTTCCGGGAGTTCGAGGGCCTCGACCGTCCCGTCCTCCGCGTAGGCGCCCGGCGCCAGGCCCTCGCCGAGCCGGTCGGCGGCCTGGTGGTGATACGTGGGCACGGACAGCGGTTCCGGCAGCACGCGCGCGAGCAGTGTGCCGGGCACCGGCTTCACCTCGTGCGCCGCGAACACGCCGGTCTCCCCACGGTGCCCCTCCAGATGCTGGACGAGGGTGCCGCCGCGCAGGACGTTCAGCACCTGCATCCCCCGGCAGATGCCCAGCAGCGGCACGCGCCTGGCGAGCGCGGCCCGCGCGAGCGCCAGCTCCCACGCGTCCCGCTCGGGCGAAGGAGGCCCGGTCTCCGGCGCGGGCGTGGCGCCGTAGCACGCGGGTTCCACATCGGGGCCGCCCGCGAGGACGAGACCGTCGAGCCGTGCGACCACCTCGTCGGCGTGTGTCGGCGCGTCCGGCGGCAGCATGACCGCCAGCCCGCCCGCGCGCTGCACCAGTTGGTGGTATCCGGAGGGCAGCAGCGCGGCGGGCTTCCGCCACACCCCCCAGCTCACGCTGGACTCCAGATACGTGCTGACGCCGATGAGCGGGCGGGGGAACGGGTGGGCGGGCGCTGGCATGACGGAGACCTCTCAGGAACTGGTCGGACGCGGACTCGGACGCGGACTCGGAGACGGACACGGTCAGGGGGTCCGGCGCCGGACGAGGGGGCGACCCGGACTCGTCCGCCACCGTCAGTGTGCACCGCACGCCGCACACCGCCGGGCGGCCCCACGGCCGGGTCAGTCGAGTTCCGCCTCGGCCGCCGCCAGAGCAGCGAACTCCTCCTCCGGCGCGGCGGCGACGAGATGGTGCCTGCTGTAGAAGGTGAAGTAGCCGACGGCCACCACGTACAGGACCAGCGCGATGCCCGCCGCCTTCGGGTCGACGAGGAAGGTGGCGACCACGGCCGAGCACGCCAGCACGAAGGCGACGGACGAGGTGACGACGCCGCCCGGCGTGCGGTACGGGCGCGGCAGCTCCGGCTCCCTGCGGCGCAGCACGATGTGCGAGAGCGACATCAGGACGTACGAGATGGAGGCGCCGAACACCGCGATGTTCAGCATCCGCGCCCCGTCCCCCGAGAACGCGGCGAGCCCGAAGCCGAGCGCGCCCGGCACCAGCAGCCCCAGGTAGGGGGCCTTGCGGCGGCTGGTGAGGGAGAGGAAGCGCGGCAGGTACCCGGCGCGGGAGAGCGCGAAGAGCTGGCGCGAGCCCGCGTAGATGAGGGAGAAGAAGGAGGCGACGAGTCCGGCGAGGCCCGCGTAGTTGACGATGCGGCTCAGCGTGGTCGCGTCGCCGCCCGAGGCCGCTTCCAGGGCCGCGACCAGCGGATTGTCGGCGTCCTTGATCGCGTCGGAACCGGCCGCTCCCGCCGCAGGGAGCAGGGTGAGGACCGCGAGCAGCACCAGGATGCCGATGGCGAGCGCCATCGCGCGCGGCAGGGTCTTCGCCGGGTTCCTGGTCTCCTCGGCGGCCAGCGGCACCCCCTCGATCCCGAGGAAGAACCACATGCCGAAGGGGAACGCCGCCCAGATGCCGAGCAGCCCCAGCGGCAGCCAGGAACTGGAGCCGAGCGCCGAGCCGTCGACGGCGATATCGTCGAGGGAGCCCGCGTCGAAGTGCCCGAGGGCGCCGACGCAGAAGACGACGAGCGCGGCGACGGCGATGCCCGTGACCACGAAGCTGAAGCGCAGCGCCTCGCCGACGCCCCACAGGTGGATGCCGATGAAGAGCGCGAAGCAGACGAGGTAGACGGGCCACCCCGACTCCAGGCCGAAGAGGCCCAGCGACTCGACGTAGCCGCCGATGAAGACCGAGATGGCGGCGGGCGCGAGCACGTACTCGATGAGGATCGCGGTTCCGGTGAGGAAGCCGCCCCAGGTGCCCAGGGCGCGGCGCGCGAAGCCGTAGCCGCCGCCCGCCGTGGGGAGGATGGAGGACAGCTCGGCCAGCGAGAAGACGAGGCAGGCGTACATCGTGCCCATCAGCACGGTGGCGATGGCCAGTCCGCCGAAGCCGCCCTCGGCGAGGCCGAAGTTCCAGCCCGCGTAGTCGCCGGAGACGACGTACGCGACGCCGAGCCCGGTCAGCAGCAGCCAGCCCGCGCTGCCGCGCTTGAGGGCGCGCCGCTGGAGGTACGCGTCGGCGCTCTCCCCGGTGCCGGTTCCAGTGCCTTCGGGCACGGCGTCTTTGGGCACGGCGTTCTCGGGCACGGTTCCTTCGGCCATGAGCCACTCCTGCCTACGGCATTGGTGTGCGCCCATACCTTTGTGTGCGCCACACGTGTGGCGCAACCCCCGTGCGTTAAAGAAGGGTTACGGCTCCGCCGCGAGGGCCCGCCCCGCCGCCACGGGGACCGTCACGTCAGGAACCCCCGCAGCAGCGCCGCCGTCCCCGCGCAGTGCTCGCGCATCACCTCGCGGGCCCCGTCGGCGTCACCGTCGAGCACCGCTTCCACCAGCGCGGCGTGCTGGAGCTGCGCGTGCTCCAGGTTCCGCACCAGCAGCGGTATGCGCTCCAGCATCGCGTTCACCCGCGCCCGTACGGCCGCGTACTGCGCCGTCAGCGTGGGCGAGCCCGCCAGCTCGGCCAGGGTGAGGTGGAGGAACGTGTCGTGGCGCCGGTAGTCGTGCGGCGCCGCGTCCCGCGTCGCGTCCAGTGCCGCGCGCAGCCGCGCCGCCTCGGCGCCCGAGAGGCCGCGCGCGGCGCACAGTCCGGCCGCGCCCACCTCCAGCACCTCGCGGAAGCGCAGCGCGTCCTCGACGTCGCCCTCGTCCGCTGACGTGATGGCCCCCGCGCCCCCGTCCGCCTCCCCGCTACGGCGGACGAACGTGCCGCCGTAGCGCCCGCGACGGCTCTCCACGAGGCCCTGTTCCGTCAGCACCTTCAGCACCTCGCGCAGCGTCACCCGGCTGATGCCGAGCCGCTCCGCCAGTTCGCGTTCGGCCGGGAGCCGTTCGCCGTCCGGCACCAGGCCGAGCCGGACGATCTGGAGTATCTGCTCCAGCGCCTCCTCGAAGCCGTTGCCCGCGCGCACGGGGCGCAGCACGGTGGCGAGGCGGTCGCCCTGGTCCGCGCCCGTGACGCCGCCCCGGCCAGCGCGCATGCCGTCACCCGCGCCGACGCCCGTGTCGTTCATCCCGGACCTCTTCCGAATCAATGGTCTTCCCGACTACCTTATGGCTTCCGGTGGACCGACAGGAGGCCCTCACGTGCCAGACCGCACCGCAGACCGCATCCCACCGCAACGCACGGTGGAGCGCACCCCACCGCTCACCGTCGACGAGCTGCGCGCGCTCGTCGAAGCGGGCGAGATCGACACCGTCGTCCTCGCCTTCACCGACATGCAGGGCCGCCTCCAGGGCAAGAGATTCGCCGCCCGCTTCTTCCTCGACGAGGTCCTGGACCACGGCACGGAGGGCTGCAACTACCTGCTGGCTGTGGACGTCGAGCTGAACACCGTCGAGGGCTACGCGATGTCCTCCTGGGAGCGGGGCTACGGCGACTTCGCCATGCACGGCGACACCGGCACGCTGCGCCGCGTCCCCTGGAACCCCGGCACGGCGATGATCAACGCCGATCTCGCCTGGCACGACGGCTCGCCCGTCGTCGCCTCGCCCCGCCAGATCCTGCGCCGCCAGCTCGACCGCCTCGCCGAGCGCGGCTGGAGCGCGTACGTGGGCACCGAGCTGGAGTTCATGGTCTTCCAGGACACCTACGAGCAGGCGTGGGGCAGCGGCTATCGCGGACTCACCCCCGCCAACCAGTACAACGTCGACTACTCCGTCCTCGGCACCGCGCGCGTCGAACCCCTGCTGCGGCGCATCCGCAACGAGATGGGCGGGGCCGGGATGACCGTCGAGTCCGCCAAGGGCGAGTGCAACTACGGGCAGCACGAGATCGCCTTCCGCTACGACGAGGCCCTGACCACCTGCGACCACCACGCCATTTACAAGACCGGCGCCAAGGAGATCGCGGCCCAGGAGGGCCAGTCGCTCACCTTCATGGCCAAGTACGACGAACGCGAGGGCAACTCCTGCCACATCCACCTCTCCCTCCGCGACGAGGAGGGCCGCCCGGTGATGGCCGACGAGGAGGGCCCGTACGGGATGTCCCGCACCATGCGGCACTTCCTCGCGGGACAGCTCGCCGGGCTCCGCGAACTGTCGCTGCTCTACGCGCCCAACATCAACTCCTACAAGCGGTTCCAGCCCGGCTCCTTCGCGCCCACCGCCGTCGCCTGGGGTCCCGACAACCGCACCTGCGCGCTGCGCGTCGTCGGCCACGGGCCCTCGCACCGGCTGGAGAACCGGGTCCCTGGCGGCGACGTCAACCCGTACCTGGCCGTCGCCGGGATGATCGCCGCCGGGCTGCACGGCGTGGACCACAAGCTGGAGCTGCCCGAGGCGTGCACGGGCAACGCGTACACGGGCGAGGCCGAGCACGTCCCCGCCACCCTGCGCGAGGCCGCCGACCTGTGGGGCGCGAGCGCCCTCGCCCGCGACGCGTTCGGCGAGGAGGTGGTCGGGCACTACCTGAACATGGCGCGCGTGGAGCAGCGCGCGTACGACACCGCCGTGACCGACTGGGAGCGCTACCGCTCCTTCGAACGTATGTGACCGACGGGGCCGACGGCCCCGGCCCGCCCGCACGTCCGCACCACTCCGCACCACTCCGCACCACCAGGAACGAGGACACACCCTTGGCTGACCAGCACGAAGCGCGCGGTCACGGCACCGCGTCCCCGCCACCGCCCCTCCAGGTGATCAACCCGGCGACCGAGGAACCCGTCGCCACCGTCCCCTCCGCCACCCCGGCAGAGGCGGACGCCGCCGTCGTACGGGCAGCGTCGGCGCAGCGCGCCTGGGCGGCACTCGCACCGGCGGACCGCGCCCGGCTGCTGCGCCGCTTCGCTTCCGTCGTCGACGCGCACATCGAGGAACTGGCCCAACTGGAAGTGCGCGAGGCGGGCCACCCCGTGGGCAACGCGCGCTGGGAGGCGGGCAACGTCCGCGATCTGCTCGACTACGCGGCCGGGGGAGTGGAACGCCTGACGGGCCACCAGATCCCCGTCGCCGGAGGGGTGAACCTCACCTTCGCCGAACCCCTCGGCGTCGTGGCCGTGATCGCGCCCTGGAACTTCCCGATGCCCATCGCCGCCTGGGGCGCGGCCCCCGCGCTCGCGGCGGGCAACGCCGTCGTACTCAAGCCCGCCGAGACCACCCCGCTGACCGCACTGCGGCTGGCCGAGCTGGGCCTTGAGGCGGGGCTTCCCGAGGGGCTGTTCCAGGTGCTGCCGGGGGAGGGGCCCGTCGCGGGTGCGGCCCTCGTCGAGCACCCGGGCGTGGCCAAGGTGGTCTTCACCGGGTCCACGGCCGTCGGCAAGGAGATCATGGCCAAGTGCGCGGCGGGCGTGAAGCGCGTGACGCTCGAACTCGGCGGCAAGAGCCCCAACATCGTCTTCGCCGACGCCGACCTGGAGCGCGCCGCCGCCGCTGCCCCCGGCTCCTTCCTCGACAACACGGGCCAGGACTGCTGCGCCCGCAGCCGCATCCTCGTCCAGCGCGAGGTGCACGACCGCTTCCTGGAACTGCTGGAGCCCGCGGTACGGGCCTTCACCGTCGGCGACCCGGCAGACCCCGGCACCGACATGGGCCCGCTGATCTCGGCCCGGCAGCGCGAGCGCGTACGCGGCTATGTGCCCGAGGACGCGCCCGCGCTCATCCGCGGGGCGGCGCCGGAGGGCAAGGGCTTCTGGTACCCGGCGACGGTGCTGGCGGGAACACCCGGCGACCGCGCGGCGACGGAGGAGATCTTCGGGCCCGTCGCGGTCGTCATCCCCTTCGACGACGAGGCCGACGCCGTCCGCATCGCCAACGACTCCGACTACGGCCTCTCCGGCTCCCTCTGGACCCGCGACACGGGCCGCGCGCTGCGGGTCTCGCGCGCCGTCGCCGCGGGGAACCTGTCCGTCAACTCGCACAGCAGCGTCCGCTACTCGACCCCCTTCGGCGGTTACAAGCAGTCAGGCCTCGGCCGCGAGCTGGGCCCGGACGCGCTGGCCGCCTTCACCGAGACCAAGAACGTCTTCATCAGCACAGAGGAGCAGCCGTGACCGCCGAGACCACGCCCGCGTCCGGGAACACGCCCGACTCCGGGAACACGCCCGTCTGCCGACGCCTCGTCGGACGTACCGCCGTCGTCACAGGTGCCGGCAGCGGCATCGGCCTCGCCTCGGCCCGCCGCCTCGCGTCCGAGGGCGCCCACGTGGTCTGCGCCGACGTGGACACCGTGCGCGGCAAGGCGGCGGCCGAGGAGGTGGGCGGGCTGTACGTCGAGACGGACGTCACGGACCCGGGGCAGGTCGAGGCCCTGTTCGCGACGGCACATGAGACGTACGGCTCCGTCGACATCGCCTTCAACAACGCGGGCATCTCCCCGCCCGACGACGACTCCATCCTCACCACAGGGCTCGACGCCTGGCAGCGCGTCCAGCAGGTCAACCTCACCTCGGTCTACCTGTGCTGCCAGCAGGCACTGCCCTACATGCGGGAACAGGGCAGGGGCTCCATCATCAACACCGCCTCCTTCGTGGCCGTCATGGGCGCGGCCACCTCGCAGATCAGCTACACCGCCTCCAAGGGCGGGGTGCTGGCCATGTCACGTGAGCTGGGTGTCCAGTTCGCGCGCGAGGGCATCCGCGTCAACGCGCTCTGCCCCGGGCCCGTCAACACCCCCCTGCTGAAGGAGCTGTTCGCCAAGGACCCCGAGCGCGCGCAGCGGCGTCTCGTGCACGTTCCGGTGGGCCGGTTCGCCGAGCCGGAGGAGATCGCCGCAGCGGTCGCCTTCCTCGCGAGTGACGACGCGTCCTTCGTCAACGCGGCGGAGTTCCTGGTGGACGGGGGCATCGCGGGCGCGTACGTGACGCCGCTCTAGACGGCGTCACACACAGCTCGCTCACAGTGTCCACACGTACCGTCGCGGAGCGGTGTCCGCCGCACTAGAGTGCGACAGGTGAACACAGAGACCCCGCCCGGCTGGTATCCCGACCCCGGGCACGCGGGCAAGGGCCCCGCGCAGGAGCGCTGGTGGGACGGCACCGCCTGGACAGCGCAGACCCGCACGCGCGGCCCCGCCCGCGTGCCCCTCGTCGCGGGCATCGTCGGTGCCCTCGTCCTCGTCGCCGCGCTCATCGTCGGCGGGATCCTGTTCGTCGGCGCAGCGGACGACGAGGACTCCGGCTCGCGCGACCGCGCCGGTTCCTCGGACGGGCCCCGCTTCGGCTCACCGCAGCCGTCGCCCTCGGGACCCCAGCGGCAGGGCCCGCCAGGGCAGGAGGGGCCGGGCCAGGAGGGGCCGCAGCAGAACCCCGAGGCCCCGCCCGGCCAGCAGCAGCCCGACATGCCCGCCTCGGGCGTCGAGCTGCCCGTCCTGGACGGCTGGAAGGACGAGGGCGGCGGCGCCATGGTCACCATGGGCGAGTACAAGTGCCCGGGCGACGGCGGGGAGACCTGCCTGCGCGGCGCCGCGATGGTCATCGTCGCCGCCTCGGAGGGCTCGGCCGAGAAGGTGGCCAAGGCCGACATCGAGAAGCACGCCGAGTCGGCCTACAGCAAGGAGACCTACGGCGGCATCACCTCGCACAAGGTCCTCGCCACGGAGAAGACCACCGTCGCGGGCGAGGACGCCTACCGCGTCCGCTGGAAGATCACGAACAAGGTCAAGCCGGACGCCTACGTCGAGTCGGTCGCCTTCCCGCACCCCGACGGTTCAGGGCAGATGCTGGTGCTGCGCACCGGGTTCGACATCCACAAGGACGCCCCGCCGCAGGACGACATGGAGAAGCTGTCCGAGGGCATCAAGGAGAACCCGAACGCCACGGGCGGCGGCACCGGCGGCACGGGCGGCAACGGCAAGGAGATCGCGTACCGGCACTGAGCCTGTTCGCCGAGGCCCGGCCGGTCGGTCCTGCGAGGCGGACCGTAGCCAAGCTCGTCCCCGGGAGGGCTCGTCGGGCACCATGCTCGTGTGACGAACAACGAGGAAGCCGACGCACCGTCCATCAGCACAGGGCTCGTTACGGGCATGCTGATCGGCATTCCAGCCGGGCTCGTGCTCGGGCCGGCTGTCTTCGACAGCATGGCGATGGGCCTGGTGCTCGGCGGAGGCGCGGGCGGAGTCCTTGGCGTCACTCTCCACGCGGTGCGACGCCCGTAGCGTCAGGTCCTGTAAGGCTCCCGCCGGTCGAAGGCACGCTGATCCGGCACCCGAGCCGATCCGCTATCCGAGCCGATCCGGCACACGGGCCGAGGGGCACGGGCACCGCGCCCGGGCCCCGCACGGCGTCACGGCACCCGGCACGCACGCCACGGCAACCCCGACACCCCGCGCACCCCGGGCTCGGGCGCGCGCCGCACCCCGGCAGACTAAGGACGCATGGACGCAGGTCTCGCGGCCCTGCTCGGCGCCGCCGTCGGTTCCCTCTCCACCCTCGGTGCCGCCATCGTGGGCGGCCGGGCGCAGGCACGAGCGCAGCAGGGCCAGTGGCGCCGTCAGCAACGCCGCGACGCGTGCGCCGGTTATCTCAGCGCGCTTCACGACCGCGACCTCGCCATGGACGCCGTCCTCGACGCGCTGCGTCCGGCCGGGCCCGATCTGCCCGACGTGGACGAGAAGGTACGCCGCTTCATCGGCCTGGCCCGCGAGGTGCACCGCGCCGTCGAGATCGTCATCCTCGAGGGCCCGGCCTCCCTGGCCGAGGCCGCCGAACGCGTGACCCACGCCTCCCACGACCTGGCGCGGGTCATGCGGCGTATGGTCGAGCGCGCCCACGCGGGAGACGCCACCCGCAAGGCCGAGAACACCGCCCTCGCCGCCGAACGGGAACGCGCCCTCTACCAGGCGGTGAAGGACTTCCGCCTCGCGGCACGCGACACCATCGGCGGCACGCGCTGAGCCCGGCCACCCGCACAGGAATCCGGGCCCCTCACCCCGTCACAGGAACGTGTGCCCCTCGCCCCGGTACGTGGGGACCGTCGATGTGACGCGGCCGTCCTCCACCAGGTGCAGCTCGGCGAACCGCTCGCACAGTTCGCCCGCCTTCGCGTGCCGGAACCACACCTTGTCGCCGATCAGCAGATCGTCCGCGGGCTGCCCCCGCAGCGGGGTCTGCACCTCGCCGGGGCCCTCCTGCGGGTCGTACCGCAGGCCCCGCGGCAGATACGGCTGCGGCAGCCGGTCGGGGCCCGGCGCGCCCGAGGCGGGGTAGCCGCCACCCAGCACCGTCACCACGCCGACCCCCGGCCTGCGCACCACCGGCATCGCGAACAGCGCGGCGGGGCGCGCGGTGAACGAGGTGTAGTTGTCGAACAGGCGCGGCACGAACAGGCCCGAGCCGGCGGCGATCTCCGTCACCGCCTCCTCGGCCGCCGTGTGCTGGACGCTGCCCGTACCGCCGCCGTTGACGAACTCCAGGTCGGGCGCGACCGCGCGCACCGCCCGTACGGCCGCGCCCCGTCGTGCCGCCAGCTCGCGCCGCGCCACCGTCTGCATCATCCGCACCGCGCGCGAGCGCAGCGGGCTGCCGGGCACCGCGTCGCCGACGCCCGCCACATGGCCCTCGTACGCCATCAGCCCCACCAGCCGGAAGCCCGGCCTGCGCACCACAGAACGCGCCAGCTCGGCCAGCCGCTCGGGGGAGTGCAGCGGGGAGCGCAGCGCGCCCACCCGCACCCGGCCGCCCAACAGCCGCAGCGAAGTGTCGAGTTCGAGACAGACGCGGATCTCCTCGGTGCCGCCGTCGCGGGCCGCGTCGATCAGGGAGAGCTGGGACGGGTCGTCCACCATCACCGTCACGGAGCGCGCCAGCTTCGGGTCCGCTGCCAGTTCCGCGTAACCAGCGCGGTCGGCCGACGGGTAAGCGAGCAGCACGTCCTCCACACCGGAGCGGGCCAGCCACAGCGACTCGGCGAGCGTAAAGCTCATCACCCCGCTGAAACCGTCCCTGGCGAGCACCCGCTCCAACAGGGCCCTGCACCGTACCGACTTGGACGCGACGCGGACCGGTTTGCCCGCGGCGCGCCGCACGAGTGCGTCGGCGTTCGCGTCGAACGCCTCCAGATCGACCAGCGCCAGAGGGGCGTCGAGGTGCGCGGTGGCGCGGTCGTAGCGCGCGCGGTCGGCGGCGGGGTCAGCAGTCGTATCGAACACCTGGGCAGCTTGCCAGAGCCCCGCCCTCCAGCACAGCCCTCTCCGGGCCCGGTCGCGTCTCGTTGTGCCTCGGGCCGGGTTGCCGCGGATACCTGTTCGCACCGTAGAGTGACGGCCGCACGCTGCGACACCTGACCAGCGGCGTGTTGTCCGATACGAACCGGCCTGCCCCGAAAGGCATTCGTGTGGGGTGGCACTGCGCGCGGGAGGGGTGCAGATGAGCACTGATGCCGACCGCACCGGCGTGCCCCTTCCGCCGGTGGCCCCACCCCGTCCCAGCTTTCCGCCCCGCCCCGTCGTGCCCCCGCGCCCCAGCGTCCCCCCGATGCCGAAGGACCCGCCGTCCACGGCATCCGCCGCGCGCGCGGAGACCGGCGGCCCGGAACCGGCAGAGCCGGCAGAGCCCGCCGCACCGACCGGGACCGGCACACCGACCGGGACCGGCACACCGGCCGGGACCGGCGCCGTGCCGGAGGGCGCGGAGACCCGCAGGGACCCGAGCAAGGAAGACGAGCCCGACCCACAGATGCCGCACCACACGGATGCGGAGGAGTACCGGCTGGCACCTCCCCGCGGGCGCGGAGACCGCCCGCGCCCGCCGATACCGACCGCGCCGCCCCAGCCTCCGCCGCCCACAGGCCGCCCCATCACGGGCCCGCGCCCCGCACCGCTCAGCGACGTGCCCCCGCCGCCGTCCGGAGCGCCCGCCATCGGCCCGGCCGCCCGCGCCTCGGCGGAGGGCCCCGACGGGGACGGGCGCGTGCCCGAGCCGAAGGACCCGGTCGAGCCGGTCACTGCCGCCGGGCCGCTGCGCCCCCTCGGCACCAGCGACCCGCTCGCCACCGGCAACCCCCTCGGGACCGGCAACCCCCTCGGCACCGGCCGCACGCTCGGCATCCCGGGGCCCCGCGAACCGGAAGGACCCGGAGCACCCGGAGCCCCTGGTGTGCCCGGCGCTTCCGGCAGGCCGGGCGCGCCCGGCACGACGGGCGCCACCGGAACCGTCGGCTCGGCCGCCGAACACGACGCGGAGCGCTCAGCACCGCCCACCGCGCGTCCCTGGTCCGTACTCGACCCGGCGCGTGGCCGCCCGGCCCGCCGCACGGTCGCCGCTGCCGCCTGCCTCGTCCTCGGCGCAGGGCTGCTCGGCGGCTCGGCCGCCGGCGTCTGGCTCTCCGACGACCCGGGCGAAGCGGCGGCGGCCCAGGGCGACTTCGACCGCACGCGCGGCCTGTGGCACAACGTCCCCGTCGACGAGCTGTTCCCGCCCGTCCTCAAGGGCGAAGGGGCGGGTCCCGGCGGCGCCGACCGGCGCTGGACGCGGGTCGCCGTGGCGCCCGACAGCGACTGCGCGAACGCCTTCGACCCCCTGCTGGCCAAAGCGCTCTCCCCTGCCGGGTGCAGCCGCCTCGTACGCGCCACCTACGCGGACGAGACGACGACCAGCGTCACCACCGTCGGCCTCGTCTTCACCCGCGCCGACGAGGCCACCATGGGGTCGCTCAGGAAGCGGTTCGCGCTGGAGAACCTCACCGACCGCACCGATCTGATGCCCCGTCCGTACGCGGCGCGCGGCACCGTCGCCGCCGACTTCGGCGACGCGCAGCGCGCCAGTTGGACCGTCCGCGTACTCGACGACGCGCCCGTCGTCGTCTACGCCGTGACCGGGTTCGCCGACGGACGCGTGGTCAGCGATCCGCAGGCCGCGTCCGCCGCGACCGACAAGGGCGAGAACTCGGCGGCGGCACAGGCGGGCCTCGGCCACGACGCGCAGGGCATCGCCGACCGCGTCGAACGCGGACTGCGCAAGGCGTCGAAGGCGGCCGGAACGGAAGACGAATGAGCGAGCACCGCCCCGGCCACCCCGGCCACTCCGGCCACTCCGGCACGACGTGGCACCGGTCCGGCCCCGCGAGCACCCGGTCCCGCCGCACCCCCCGTCGCACGACCCGCCGCACGACCCGCCGCACGCGCGCCCTGGCCCGCAGGGGCGGCGCCGTGCTGCTGGCCGCGCTCCTCGCGCTCGCCCCCACGGCGGGCACGGCGCACGCGCAGGGCGAGGGCGTCCAGGAGCGGTTGTGGGGCCTCAAGGCCATCCACGCGCAGGACGCCTGGAAGACCACCAAGGGAAACGGCATCACCGTGGCCGTCCTCGACACCGGGGTGGACGCCGACCACCCCGACATCAAGGGCAGCGTCATGGAGGGCAAGGACTTCGTCGGCATGGGCGCCAAGAAGGGCGACCGCGAGTGGGCCAGGCACGGCACCGCCATGGCCGGGATCGTCGCGGGCCACGGGCACGGCAAGGGCCGCAAGCAGGGCGTCCTCGGCGTCGCGCCCGAGGCCAAGGTGCTGCCCGTGCGCGTCCTCCTCGAAGAGAGCGACCCGGACCGCAAGAAGGCCCGCAACGCGCGCGGCGGCGCCCTCGCCGACGGCATCCGCTGGGCCGCCGACCACGGCGCCGACGTCATCAACCTCTCCCTCGGCGACGACAGCGACTCGGCCCACCCCGAGGCCCGCGAGGACGCCGCCGTCCGCTACGCACTGCGCAAGGGCGCCGTCGTCGTCGCCTCGGCTGGCAACGGCGGTGAGGACGGCGACCACGTCTCCTACCCGGCCGCGTACCCCGGTGTCATCGCCGTGGCCGCCGTGGACCGCAGGGGCGCGCGCGCCGCGTTCTCCACGCGCCGCTGGTACGCGACGGTCGCCGCACCGGGCAAGGACGTGATCATCGCCGACCCCGACCGCCGCTACTACGAGGGCTGGGGCACCAGCGCCGCCGCGGCCTTCGTCTCCGGCGCCGCCGCGCTGGTCCGCGCCGCACACCCCGACCTCAGCCCCGCGCAGATAAAGGAACTGCTCTCGGACACGGCGCGCAACACACCCGAGGGCGGACGCAGCGACGCCCTGGGCACGGGCGTCGTCGATCCTTCGGCCGCCATCGAGGTCGGCACCAGCGTCAAGCCCCGCAAGCAGGAACCGAGCCAGCTGCCGTACCGCAGCCAGTATTTCGGCACGGGGCCCGACGGCGAGGGCCACGCGGTGTGGGCGGCGGTCATCGCCGCGCTGGTCGGCGCGCTGCTGGTCGGGGGCGCCGTCGCGCTCCACCGGGGGCTGCCGCGTCGCCGCGACGGCTGAGGCGCGCGCGGGGGAGTGGGGACGGCGCCCACCGTCCCTACTCCCCGCCCGCCCCACGCGTGCACCGGCCTCGGGGCGCCAGGACCCCGCCGGATACCCTCGGGGCGTGGCGCTCAAGAACATCCCCGACCCCGGTTTCGCCGACGACGACGGCTCGGCCGACCCCGCACTGACCGAGGCCCTCGCCGCCTGGCAGGCGGCACCCTCGGATCCCGGTACCGAGGCGCGGCTGCTCACGGCGCTGGCCGGGGCCCGGCTGCTCGTCCCCGTCGTCGCCGTCCTGGGGGAGAGCGAGGCCGGCGAGGACGGGCTGCGCCGCGAGAAGTCCAGCGACATGGCGGTACCCACCCTCACCGCACCCGGCGGACGCAGGGCGCTGCCCGCCTTCACCTCCACCGCCGCACTGGCCCGCTGGCGCGCCGACGCGCGCCCCGTGGCCGTCCCCCTGCGCCAGGCGCTCCAGGCCCTCGCCCACGAGGGTGCCGACACCCTCGTCCTCGACCTCGCGGGCCCCGTCACCTACCCGCTCACAGGCCCCGCCCTGCACGCGCTCGCCGAGGGCCGTACGCGCACGGACCCGGCCGCCGACCCCGTCGTCGCCGAGGCCCTGCGCGCAGTGCTCGCGGCCGAGCCCGACGTGGCAGGCGCCCACCTGGCCCCCGGAGGCGAAGCCTCCGACGGCACCCTCGCGCTCTCCCTCGAACCCGGAGCCGAGGCCCGTACGGTCGCGGAGCGGCTGGCCGGGGCGCTGGCCGGGCACGAGACGCTGCGCTCCCGGCTCGTGCACGGGCTCGACCTCGCGCTCCTTCCGCCCGGCAGCACCCTCCCGGAGCGGGCCCTCTACCGGCGCTGACACCCCGAGGCAGGGCCCCGCGGCGCCTCGGCGTGCGGCCCGGCGGAAGGCGGCGGACACTCTAGGAGAGATCGGGAAGGACCGGATCTCCCGACCACCCGGACGTGACGGGAGGGTGTCATGCCGACCATGTCGTCCATGCAGTCGTCTTTGCGGTCGTCCATGTCGGCCGAAGAGGTCGAGACGAACCCGCAGCCCTACGCGGCGGAGTTCCTCGGAACCCTGCTTCTGGTCTTCTTCGCGGTCGGCGCGGCCGTCCTGTCGAGCGAGTACATCGGCACCCTCGGCGTCGCGCTCTCCTTCGGCTTCACCCTGCTGGCACTCGCCTACGCCATCGGGCCGATCTCGGGCTGCCATGTGAACCCGGCGGTGACCCTCGGCATGCTGATGGCCCGGCGCATGAGCCTGCACACGGCCATCCGCTACTGGATCGCGCAGCTCGTCGGCGCGATCGTGGGCTCGGCGCTGCTCTTCCTGGTGGCCAAGCAGGTGCCGGGGCTCCAGACCGACGAGGCGTTCGGCAGCAACGGCTTCGGCGACCGCTCGGCGGTCCACATCAACGCCTTCGGCGCCTTCGTCGCCGAGCTGATCCTGACGATGCTGCTGGTCTACGTCGTGCTGTCGGTGACCCACAAGGTGGCCGTCGTCGGCTTCGACGGGCTGCCCATCGGCATGGCGCTGGCCGTCGTCCACCTCGTCGGCATCCCGCTGACGGGCACCTCCGTCAACCCGGCCCGAAGCATCGGCCCCGCCCTCTTCGCGACGGGCTCCGCGCTGACGCAGCTCTGGCTGTTCATCGTCGCGCCGCTGATCGGCGCCGTCCTCGCGGCGCTCGTCCACCGGGTCACCCACCCGCAGACGGGCCGGGACGAGCTGGCGAACGCCGAACCGGCGGAATCCACGAGCCGCTGAACGGCGGCCCGGTGATCCACTCAGCCGTAGACGGGGCCCGTGAACTTCTCGCCGGGGCCCTGGCCGGGCTCGTCCGGTACGAGGGACGCCTCGCGGAAGGCGAGCTGGAGCGACTTCAGGCCGTCCCTGAGCGGTCCCGCGTGGTAGGAACCGATCTCGGTCGCGCTCGCCGTGACCAGCCCGGCCAGCGAGTGGATCAGCTTCCTGGCCTCGTCCAGGTCCTTGTGCTGCTCGCCGTCCTCGGAGAGCCCGAGGTTCACGGCGGCGGAGCTCATCAGGTGCACCGCCACCGTGGTGATCACCTCGACGGCCGGCACGTCCGCGATGTCGCGGGTCATGCTGTCGAAGTCGGGGTTCTGACCGGAGGGCCCGGCGGATCCGGAAGGTGCGGTGTCGCTCATGCGGCACACCCTATTCCCCGCCCGGCTCGTACGGACGTGTGGGGACCACTCGCGCCCCCTGGTATGCTGGGAAATCGACCGGCTGAAGACTGTGCTCTCGCATATTGCGTTGGTGCGGTCTCCAGCCCGCAAGTGGAGGCTCTTCAAACTCCCACCTGGCGATCTCCCGGATCGCGGGTCAAAGGTCAGGCTGCGCCCCGTGGGTTCTCACGGCGGTGCTCCGGTCCATGAGGAGCCCCGTCTGTGTCCTGTCCGGGGCGTTTTGTGCGTTCCGGCCCGGTGGTCACCATTAACAGACTCATGTGCGGCCGTTCGCCAGATGGCCGCGCGGTGCACCCGAGGAGGCCCCATCAGCGCCGAGCCCCGCATCAACGACCGGATTCGTGTCCCCGAGGTGCGACTCGTCGGTCCCAGTGGCGAGCAGGTCGGCATTGTGCCGCTTGCCAAGGCCCTGGAGCTTGCGCAGGAGTACGACCTCGACCTCGTCGAGGTGGCGGCACAGGCCCGCCCGCCTGTCTGCAAGCTCATGGACTACGGAAAGTTCAAGTACGAGTCGGCCATGAAGGCCCGTGAATCGCGCAAGAACCAGGCGCACACGGTCATCAAGGAGATGAAGCTCCGGCCGAAGATCGATCCGCACGACTATGACACCAAGAAGGGTCACGTCGTCCGGTTCCTCAAGCAGGGTGACAAGGTCAAGATCACGATCATGTTCCGCGGTCGTGAGCAGTCCCGCCCGGAGCTGGGCTTCCGCCTGCTCCAGCGGCTCGCTGACGATGTGGCCGACCTGGGCTTCGTGGAGTCCAACCCGAAGCAGGACGGCCGCAACATGATCATGGTTCTCGGTCCTCACAAGAAGAAGACCGAGGCGATGGCCGAGGCCCGCGAGGCGCAGGCCGCACGCAAGGTCAGCCGCCACCAGAGCGAGAACCCTGGTGAGCAGCCGAGCGAGCAGCCCGCCGAGCAGGCCGAGGAGCCCGCCGAGGCGTGAGCCCCTCCGGGGGCACCCGCCCCGGGAAACACACACGAACGACTTGGTGCTTCCGTGTGCCCGTCCGTCGACGGGAGGACGAGGGAAGCACCACCGACGAGGAGAGTACGGCGACATGCCGAAGAACAAGACGCACAGTGGTGCCCGCAAGCGCTTCAAGGTCACCGGCTCCGGCAAGGTGATGCGCCAGCGCGCCGGTCGCCGCCACCTTCTCGAGCACAAGCCCTCGACACTGACGCGCCGCCTTGCCGGCAAGACCGAGATGGCCCCGGCCGACGCCAAGAAGGTCAAGAAGCTTCTCGGCAAGTAAGACCCCCGCACGACCGGGACCCATTCGTTCCGGGCCGGATGGATGAGCGGAACCATGCTCACCGGCCCCGCCTACAAGGAGTTATCAAGTGGCACGCGTCAAGCGGGCGGTCAACGCTCAGAAGAAGCGCCGGGCGATCCTGGAGCAGGCCAGCGGCTACCGCGGCCAGCGCTCCCGCCTCTACCGGAAGGCGAAGGAGCAGGTCACCCACTCCTACGTCTACAACTACAACGACCGCAAGAAGCGCAAGGGCGACTTCCGTCAGCTCTGGATCCAGCGGATCAACGCCGCTGCCCGCGCCAACGGCATCACCTACAACCGCTTCATCCAGGGTCTGAAGGCCGCCAACATCGAGGTGGACCGGAAGATGCTGGCCGAGCTGGCGGTCAATGACATCAACGCGTTCGCCGCGCTCGTCGAGGTGGCCCAGAAGGCCCTGCCGAGCGACGTCAACGCTCCGAAGGCCGCCTGAAGCACGGCCGCAGAGCGCGCGTGTACGGACCCGCAGGCCCCTGGCCTGCGGGTCCGTCATTGTGTGCGGGGCCAGTGCGGGGCCCGCACCGCCGCATCCGGCGCCAGACCCCGTGACAGGCCCGGCGCCAGCCCCAGTGACAGACGACGTGACGACGTGAGAAGTGAGCCGCCGCCCATGGGCACCCCCGAGCTGATCTCCCCGCGCTCCGCGCGCGTGGCCGCCGCGCGGCGGCTGGTGCGCCGCAACTTCCGCGGCAAGGACCACCGCTTCCTCGCCGAGGGGCCGCAGGCCGTACGGGAGGCCGTCGCGCACCGAGGCGCGGACGGCGGGCCCACCCTGCTGGAGCTGTTCGCCACGCCCGAGGCGGCACAGCGGCACGACGCGATCCTCGCCCGCGCCCGCGCGGAGGGCGCCCGCGTCCACCTGGCCGACGAGGCGACCCTCGCGGACATCGCGCAGACGGTGACCCCGCAGGGACTGGTCGGCGTCTGCCGCTTCGTCGACCGGCCCTTCGCCGACGTGCTCGCCGCGCGCCCCCGGCTGGTCGCCGTCCTCGCGCACGTGCGCGACCCGGGCAACGCGGGCACCGTGCTGCGCTGCGCCGACGCGGCGGGCGCCGAGGCCGTCGTCTTCACGGACGCCTCCGTGGACCTCTACAACCCCAAGGCCGTACGCGCCTCGGCCGGGTCGCTCTTCCACCTCCCCGTCGCCGTCGGCGTGCCCGTCGAGGAGGCGGCGCGCGGCCTGGGGAAGAGCGGGGTGCGGGTGCTCGCGGCAGACGGCGCGGGCGAGAGCGATCTCGATGAGGAGCTGGACGCGGGAACCATGGGCGCGCCCACCGCGTGGATCTTCGGTAACGAGGCGTGGGGGCTCCCGGAGGAGACCCGCGCACTCGCGGACGCGACGGTGCGCGTTCCGATCCACGGCAGTGCCGAGAGCCTCAATCTCGCGACGGCTGCCGCCGTGTGCCTGTATGCCTCGGCCCGTGCGCAGCGGTCCGCTGGAGGGTGCCGCTCCGTCACCGAGAGCTAGTAGGGTGGCGGGCCCGGGACGGGGAAGTCCGGAGGGGAGAGGGGGTGCGGCGTGGTGGATGTGGAGACTCCTGGGAGGCGCGCGCGCGGCGCCCCGGCCACTGAGCACACCGTGACCTCGGACGAGGGCGCAGGTCCCGAGCGGATCGGCGGCGCCCCCGCGGCCCCCCGCGTCGAGCTCGTCCGCTCCTTCGGCGCGCCGGGACAGCAGCGCCAGGCCGCCGAGGACGCGCTCGGCCTCCTGCCCGACGACCTGCCGGACGGCCTGGTCGTCGCCGATCACACCGGACAGGTGATCTGCTTCAACAGCGCGGCGGCCCGGATCACGGGGCGCAGCGCCGAGGACGCGCTCGGGCGCCCCATCCACAGCGCGCTGCCGCTGGAGGATCTGGAGGGCCACCGCTGGTGGCAGCTCACCGATCCCTACGGCGGCCTCGCCACCCGCAAGAGCCAGCCTGAGCGCAACCTGCTGCTCCCGGGGGGCCGCGAGGTGCTGGTCTCCGCGCGGTACGTCCGCACGCGCCCCACGGGCCCCGTGCACCGCCTCGTCGTCACCCTGCGCGGCACCGAGGCCAGGCGGCGCACGGAGCGGGGACACGCGGAGCTGATCGCCACCGTCGCGCACGAGCTGCGCTCCCCGCTGACGTCGGTCAAAGGTTTCACCGCGACGCTGCTGGCGAAGTGGGAGCGGTTCAACGACGACCAGAAGCGCCTGATGCTGGAGACGGTGGACGCCGACGCCAATCGCGTCACCCGGCTCATCGCGGAGCTGCTGGACATCTCCCGTATCGACTCGGGACGGCTGGAGGTGCGCCGTCAGCCCGTCGACATGGCCGCGGCCGTCCGCCGTCACATCGAGGCCCACACCACCGCGGGCCAGCCCGCCTCCCGCTTCGTCACCCGCATCAGCGGGCCGCTGCCCGCGCTGTGGGCGGACCCGGACAAGGTGGACCAGGTGCTGGGCAACCTGCTGGAAAACGCGGTGCGGCACGGCGAGGGAACTGTCACGATCGAGGTGGCGCCAGCGCCCACCCGTACAGGCGACGAAGGAACGGCGGTCACCGTGAGCGACGAAGGCCCCGGCATCCCCGAGGAGTCGATGGGCCGCGTCTTCACCCGCTTCTGGCGCGGCAGCAAGCGCGGCGGCACCGGGCTCGGCCTCTACATCGTCAAGGGCATCGTCGAGGCGCACGGCGGCACCATCACGGTCGGCCGCGCCGCCGAGGCGGGCGGCGCCCAGTTCCGATTTACGTTGCCCGTGAGCGCTCCGGCCTTCATGGCCTGACCCGCCACGGGCTTCCCGGCGGCCCACGGGCCGGTGCGGACGTCTCCCCGCGGACCGGTGCGGACACCGGTGCGGACACGTCCGCGTACAAGAGACCAGGCAGGCCCCTTTAGACTCGGCCTTTGGCACCTTTCGCACCAAGGTCTGGGGCAAAGCGCGCGCTCAGCTGCCGGATGCCTCTTCGCCCAGCGGAGGCGGAGCGGAGCGGAGCCATCAATCGGAAGCACGGGAAGAGATGTCGGCACCCAATAAGTCGTACGACCCTGTCGAGGTCGAGGCACTGAAACCGGAAGAGATCGACCGGGCGAAGGACGAGGCGATCGCGGCGATCGCCGCCGCCGGTGACCTCGAAGCGCTGCGCGAGGTGAAGGCCGCCCACTCGGGCGACCGCTCCCCGCTGGCCCTCGCCAACCGCGAGATCGGCGCCCTGCCGCCGCACGCCAAGGCCGAGGCGGGCAAGCGCGTCGGCCAGGCCCGTGGCGCGGTCGGCAAGGCGCTCAAGCTGCGCCAGGAGGAGCTGGAGCGCGAGCGCGACGAGCGCGTGCTGGTCGAGGAGGCCGTGGACGTCACGCTGCCCTACGACCGCGTGCCCGCCGGCGCCCGCCACCCGCTGACCACGCTCATGGAGCGCATCGAGGACATCTTCGTCGCCATGGGCTACGAGGTCGCGGAGGGCCCCGAGGTCGAGGCGGAGTGGTACAACTTCGACGCCCTCAACCTCGGCCCCGACCACCCGGCCCGCACTATGCAGGACACCTTCTTCGTCGAGGGGCCGGGGAACAGCGGGGCCGCTGACGGTGACAGCGGTGTCGTCCTGCGGACGCACACCTCGCCCGTGCAGGTCCGTACGCTGCTCGACCGCGAGCCCCCCGTCTACGTCATCTGCCCCGGCCGCGTCTTCCGCTCCGACGAGCTGGACGCGACCCACACCCCCGTCTTCACGCAGGTCGAGCTGCTGGCCGTTGACGAGGGCCTGACCATGGCCGATCTCAAGGGCACCCTGGACCACATGGTGCGCTCGCTGTTCGGTGAGGGAGTGCACACGCGGCTGCGGCCCAACTACTTCCCCTTCACCGAGCCGTCCGCCGAGATGGACATGGTCTGCTACAAGTGCCGCGGCGAGTCGGTCGGCGACCCCGACAACCCCTGCCGCACCTGCTCCAGCGAGGGCTGGATCGAGCTGGGCGGCTGCGGCATGGTCAACCCGCGGGTGCTGCGCGCCTGCGGCGTCGACCCGGAGAAGTACAGCGGATTCGCCTTCGGGTTCGGCATCGAGCGGATGCTGATGTTCCGCCACAACGTCGAGGACATGCGAGACATGGTCGAGGGTGACGCGCGCTTCACCAGGCCGTTCGGGATGGAGATCTGATGCGGGCCCCGCTTTCGTGGCTGCGGGAGTACGTCGACCTGCCGGCCGGTGAGACAGGACGTGACGTCGCGGCGAAGCTGATTTCGGCGGGCCTGGAGGTCGAGACCGTCGACCGGCTCGGCGCCGGTATCGAGGGCCCCCTCGTGGTCGGCAAGGTCCTCGCGATCGAGGAACTGACCGAGTTCAAGAAGCCCATCCGCTACTGCCAGGTGGACGTCGGCAACGCCAACGGCACGGGCGAGCCGCAGAACCTCATCTGCGGCGCCCGCAACTTCGCCGTCGGCGACAAGGTCGTCGTGGTCCTCCCCGGCGCCACCCTGCCGGGCGACTTCAAGATCGCGGCCCGTAAGACGTACGGCCATGTCTCCGAGGGCATGATCTGCTCCGAGCGCGAGCTGGACATGGGCGACGACCACGACGGCATCATCGTGCTGCCGCCGGAGTACGAGGTCGGCACCGACGCGATCGAGCTGCTCCAGCTCGTCGACGAGGTCCTGGACATCGCCGTCACCCCGGACCGCGGCTACTGCCTGTCGATGCGCGGCATCGCCCGCGAGACGGCCACCGCCTACGGCCTCCCGCTGCGCGACCCCGCGCTGCTGGACGTGCCCACGCCCAACTCCTACGGCCACCCCGTCAAGGTCGCGGACCCCAAGGCGTGCGACCGCTTCACCGCGCGCACGGTCACCGGGCTGCGCCCCGAGGCGCGGTCGCCGATCTGGCTGAAGCGCAGGCTCCAGAAGGCGGGCATGCGGCCCGTCTCGCTCCCCGTCGACATCACCAACTACGTGATGCTGGAGCTGGGCCAGCCGCTGCACGCCTACGACCGCTCCCGTCTCGACGGGCCCGTCGGCGTGCGCCGTGCCGAGCCCGGCGAGAAGCTGACCACGCTCGACGGCACCGTCAGGGAGCTGGACCCCGAGGACCTGCTCATCACCGACAACCGCGGCCCCATCGGGCTCGCCGGTGTCATGGGCGGCGCCAACACCGAGATCGCCGGCGCCACGCAGGACCCGGAGACCGGCCGCGTCGAAGGCACCCGCGAGATCCTGGTGGAGGCCGCGCACTTCGACGCCGTCGCCATCGCCCGTACGGCGAGGCGGCACAAGCTGGTCTCCGAGGCGTCCAAGCGCTTCGAGCGCGGCGTCGACCCGGAGGCCGCCTCGGCGGCGGCGCAGCGCACCGTCGATCTCCTCGTGCTGCTCGCGGGCGGCACGGCCGAGGCCGGGGTCACCGAGATCGTCGCGCCCTCGGGGCCGCGCACCATCAAGGTCGCGGCCGATCACCCCGACCGGGTCGCGGGCGTCGCCTACGGCCGCGAGACCGTCGTGCGCCGCCTCCAGCAGGTCGGCTGCGACGTGTACGGGCAGGACGAGCTGACGGTCACGGTCCCCTCCTGGCGGCCCGACCTGACGGACCCGAACGACCTCGCCGAGGAGGTCATCCGCCTGGAGGGGTACGAGACCCTGCCCTCCACGCTGCCCAAGCCCCCCGCTGGCCGGGGCCTGACCGAGTCGCAGCGGCTGCACCGCCGCGTCGGGCGGGCACTGGCGGGCGCGGGCTACGTCGAGGCGCTCAACTACCCCTTCGTCGGGGACGCGGCCTTCGACGCGCTCGGCCTGGAGGCCGACGACCCGCGCCGTGCGACGGTCCGGCTCGTCAACCCGCTCTCCGACGAGGAGCCCGCGCTGCGCACCACGCTGCTGCCCGGGCTGCTCGCGGCGCTGCGCCGCAACGACGGCCGCGGCAGCCACGACCTCGCGCTCTTCGAGACTGGTCTCGTCTTCCGGCCGACGGGCGAGGAGACGGTCGCGCCGCGCCCGAGCGTCGCCGGCCGTCCGGCCGCCGAAGAGATCGCCGCGCTGGAGCGCGCCCTGCCGCGGCAGCCGCGCCACGCCGCCGTCGTCCTCACGGGCGCGCGCGAGCAGGCGGGCTGGTGGGGCAAGGGGCGCCCGGCCGACTGGGCGGACGCGGTCGAGGCGGCCCGCTCGGTGGCCCGCGAGGCCCGCGCCGAGCTGACGACGGAGAACGCGCGGTACGCGCCGTGGCACCCGGGCCGGTGCGCCGCGCTGTACGTCACCGTCGACGGCGCGAAGACCCTCGCCGGACACGCGGGCGAGCTGCACCCGCGCGTGCTCAAGGCGCTCGGCCTGCCGCCGCGCACCTGCGCGATGGAGCTGGACCTCGGCCTCGTCGAGCGCGCGGGCAGCGGCCCGCTGCGTGCACCGCACGTGTCCACGTTCCCCGTGGCCACGCAGGACGTCGCGCTGATCGTGGACGAGTCCGTCCCAGCGGCCGACGTGGAGGCGGCGCTGCGCGCGGGCGCGGGCGAACTGCTGGAGTCGCTGCGGCTGTTCGACGTCTTCACGGGCGAGCAGGTCGGCGGGGGCAAGAAGTCCCTGGCGTACGCGCTGCGCTTCCGCGCCGACGACCGCACGCTGAAGGCGGAGGAGGCGAGCGCCGCGCGGGACGCGGCGGTGGCCGCCGCCGTGGAGCGGACGGGTGCGGTGCTGCGCGGGGCGTAGGGACACCGGACACCTGGTGGTGGGACGAGGGGCGCGCGGCATTTTCTGCCGCGCGCCCCTCGCCTTGTCGCGGCTGCGCGCGGCGCCCCGGCCTGCTCACTCGATTGGGTGAGTATTCCCAGGAACATGGTCAATCCGGACCAGCACTCCTCCACCATCGTCATGGCCGCAGGGGCAGCGCGAGGCCGGAGCGGGCCCGCCGGAAGGACCGCGAGCAGAAAGGGGGCGCCGCCGTCGCACCGCACACATCGCACACCGCCAGCGCCACCGCCGCTTCCCGCGCGCCGCGGGTCCGCAGGGCCCTGGTCTTCGTCGCGCCCTTCGTGCTTCCGGCGCTGTGGGTCCTCGGGGTGCTGGCCTGGGAGGCCCGCGTGCCCTTCGAGACCCACGCCGTCCCGCTCCTCGCCGCAGCCCCCGCCGTCGCCTGCGCGGGGACGGGGCACCGCCGGGGTGTGGTGGCGGGCGGGGCCTGCGCGCTGCTGGCGCTCTTCCCGATCGGCTCGGCCCTGGCGTACGAGAACGAGGGCGAGAGCGTGGGTGGCCGGTTCGGCACGTGTGCCGCGATCCTGTCCGTCGTGGCGGCCAGCTATCTCACCGCGCGCCGCCGCGGGCGGCTCGCCGGTGAGCTGACGCGGGCCCGTGCCGTCGCCACCGCGGCGCAGGAGGTGCTGCTGCGGCCGGTGCCGCCGCGCGTCGAAGGGCTGTCGGTGGCGTCCGCGTATCTGTCGGCGACGCGGGACGCCTCGGTGGGCGGCGATCTCTACGACGTGGTGGCCACCCCGTACGGCGTGCGCGTCGTCATGGGGGACGTCAGGGGCCACGGGCTCCCGGCGATCGGCACCGTGTCCGCCGTGCTCGGCAGCTTCCGCGAGGCGGTCTACGACGAGCCCTCGCTCGGCGGGGTGCTGCGGCGCATGGAGCGGGGGCTGTCCCGGCATCTGTGCGAGCGCCGTGCGGGGCGGGGGGCGCCGGGCATGGGATCGGTATCGGCGCCGGTATCGGCGTTGGGCGATCCGTACGACGGTCCGGGGTACGACGGTGCGGGGTACGGCGGTGCCGAGACGCACGGGGGTGCGGGGACACACGGGGGTGCGGGGCGGGCGCCTTCCCTCGCGGCGGCCGAAGTGCCGGACGCGGGCGAGGAGTTCATGACCGTGCTGCTGCTGGAGGTGGGCCGGGACGGCTCGGTGGCCTTCCTCAACTGCGGCCACCCCTGGCCCTACCGTCTCTCCGTCCCGGAACACGGGCCGCCGTGCGCCCAGCCGGTCTCCGAGACCGAACCGCTGCCCCCGCTCGGGCTCTTTCCGCTGCCCGCGAGGCTTCCCCGGCCCTTGCTGCTGAGGCTGGCGCCGGGGCACGGGCTGTTCGTGCACACCGATGGCGCGGAGGATGCCAGAAACGCGGACGGCGCCTACTTCCCCCTGGCCGAGGCGCTGCTGTCCGCACTCGCGGGGCGGCCGGGGCCAGCGGCGCTCGTCCAGTCCGTACGGGGTTCGCTGCTGCGCCACACCGGCGGACGGCTCAGCGACGACGCGGCGCTCCTCGCCCTCCGCAACGACCACTGCCGCGTCCCCGGTGAACCGGGCCCCGCCGCGCCCTCCCCGGAACGAGAACTGCCCCGCCCACACCCGTCCACCACCCGCGTCCCCTGCCCCCGCGTCTCGGGCCTCCCGGACGAACAGGGCCGGCGCCGGGGCGGGCGGGGCGAACGGGGCGGGACTTCGCGGGGTCAGCCGTACGCGTAGGGGCTCTCCGGCGCGGGGTCCGGGTGCGGGTCCCCTTCGCGGGGTGCGGAAGGAAACGGGGGGTTGCCCTCTTCACGGGGGTGTTGCGCGGGACGGTTGGCCGGTGTGGTGGGTGCCGTAGGGTCCCGCGCTGATTTTGTTGCCCGTTCGCGGGGGTGCCGTCGTGTGGCCGGGGCGTCGTGTTCGGCTGCCTGGCCGGTGGCTTCGGCGCGGCGTGTGGTTGCGGTGGTTCGCGGCTGGCGCCGCGTGGTTCTTGGTTTGTGCCGGTGGCCGTGTGGGGTTGCTGGGTGGTGGGGGTCGGTGCCGCGGTGGGGTGTCTCCTCGGCGTGAAGGTTTCGTTTTTGGCTTTCGGCCGGTGACTTGCTCGTCCTGCGGGGACACCCCACCACGTCCCCTCCCGGCCGTGGCCGACTCCTGGCCGGTGGCCGGTACCGGTCTGTTCATGCTGTGGGCGGCATGGTGGTGAGGTGGAGTCCTCGTCCGCCGACGAGGGGTGCGGTGAGGATGACGGTGCGGCCGTCGTGTTGCAGGGCTTTGCCGATGCGGGTGTGGCGGGCGTGCCACCAGTGGCGGGGTGCGAGGAGGGTGGAGAGGCAGTCGCGTGTCTCCCCGTCGACGGTGATGCGTTCGCCCTTTTCGCGCAGGCGGAGGGCGTGGCAGGCGTAGCCGGTGAGGAGGGTGGCGAGGTTGCCTTCCATGATTTCGATGACCTGTCCGGAGGGCATGGGGCGTGGGTAGCTGGTGAGGAACGCGGTCCCGTGGGGGAGTTCGTACATGAGGCGTACGGCGCGGTCCTGGATGCGGCGCATGACGAAGTGTGCCTGCTGGCCGTCCAGCACTGCGACGGGGAAACCTGACGTGGTGGCCCAGCCGTGGGGGTCGTAGAAGACGTCGTCGGGGTCGGCGGGGATGAGGACGGTGTGGTCGCGGGGCACGGGGCTGCTCCAGGTCAGTTGCGGGTGAGGGTGCATGTGGGGGTCACGGTGCGCGCACCACGCGTAGGGCGGGTGGTGGCGCGGTGTCGTCGCGGCGTTTTCCGGCGCCGGTGAAGACGGTGATGGCGCGGGCGACGGTCTCGCCGGTGACGTCGGCGCGGATGGCGGCGAGGGGGAGGTAGGCGCCGTGTCCGGGGCAGAGCCACACCGGTTCGTGCCAGGGGTAGCGTGCGGTGGGCAGGTAGCGCATGACGGGGCCTACGTGGTCGTCGCCCTCGACCTCGCACTGGGGGCGGGTCACCGGTGCGTCTCCGTGCTCGCGGTGCGGGCCTCGTCCTCGGCCGCGCAGGGGTCGCAGAGCTTCACGGGGACGGCGCGGGTGCGTGTCTGCGGGCTCGCGCCCCGTTCGTCGCCGGAGTACAGGTCGAGGACAACCTGCGTGCCGGGGGTCTGGCGGCAGCGGAAACAGCACGCGGCGGCCCGTCGCGCACACTCGTCGCAGATCTGCACCGGAACACCGCGCGGGCCTGCCCCGTCCCCGGACAGGACATAGATCTCCACCGTGTCCGGCCGCTGACGGCACCGGCAACAGCGCGGGCTCACCGCCCGGCCCCGCTCGCGTACTCGCGGGGCCCATGTTCGGCGCGGATCACGGCGTCGAGCACCACGTACAGCAGCCGTGCGTCGGTGAGCCCGTGCTCGGCCCAGCCCCGTGCCCAGTGCGTGAAGGCGGAGCGAGTGCACCAGTCTGGCGGTACCGTCAAGTGCTGCGTGACGCTGAGCAGTTGCACACACGTGATTTCGGGGATCACCCAGCCGCCCGTGGTGCCGGGCGGCACCAGCCACGTCAGACGGTGCCCGTACGGGTCCCGGATCACCGCCCCCGACTCACGGCCGAGCCGCGCCAGCACCCGATCCCCCAGATACGCGGGGACCGCCACTCCGTCCCAGTGCACCCCGGCGGGCAGTAACTCAGCGGCAACCCCCGTGGGCGGTACCCACTGGCGAGCTGGCGGGTTTGCGATGGCATCCATGACGGCCCTTGGCTCGGTGATCGGCTGACATCACGAGAGTGGGCCCGGGAGGCCAACCTCGGTATAACCGCCAGGGGTTACCGAGGCGGTAATACACTCGTTGTCAGCGCAGCATGAGGCTGATCTCGTGCTGAGGTCCCTCTGGAAGCTGGCACACATGGACGCCATCACTCCCGGACCGCTCGACGCCGAGATCCTTGACCGGGATGACGTGCGTCGTGCGCTCGCTGAACACGACTTCGCCGCCGCCTTCGCTCTCATCAAGAAGCGGGGCGGCCTCTCGCAGAACCGGATCGCGTCCGCTTGCCAGCTCACCCCCGGCAAGGTCTCCACGATCATCAGCGGACAGCAGCAGGTGACGTCTGTGGACGTAATCCGCCGCATCGCCGACGGCCTCCGCATCCCCGGACCTCTCCTCGGTCTCGCTCCTCGCCCCTGGGAACACACGACCGACCGGCCGCCGGAGTCGCTGGGTGTACGGTCGCCAGCAGACGACGACGTTCCGTGGCGCCCGGACGCCACAGTCGGCCTGGCCGTAGACCTGACAAGGAGCGACCTCGTGATGGACCGTCGCGACGCCGCACGTGCACTCGCGGCCACCGCGATCACCGGACCTGCTCTCCTCGACCCACTGGAAGGCTGGCTGCGGCCGTCTGCCGAGACGCCGCCTGGGCGGCGCGCTGGACGACTCGGGAAACGTGACGTCGACCAACTGGAGCAGACCGCGCAGGCGTTCCGGCGCTGGGACCACGCTCACGGCGGTGGTCTACGGCGGAAGGCGGTACTCGGCCAGCTCCGCGAGATCGCCGCCGCGCTGGATGAGCAGCAGGCCGACACCGTCGAGGCCCGTCTGTACCGGGTCATGGCGCACTTGGCGGGCACCGCTGCAACCATGGCCTGGGACTCCGGTTATCAGCGTCGCGCTCAGGACTACTACAAGCTCGCCCTACGCAGTTCCCACGCCGGAGACGACACAGTGTTCGGCGCGAACGTGCTGGCGGGCATGGCCCGGCAGATGCTCTACCGAGGCCAGCCCCAGGACGCTCTGGAACTCGTACGCCTCGCGCAGGAAGGAGCACGGCGCACAGCCGGACCGCGAGTGCGGGCCATGCTCCACACCCGGGAAGCATGGGCCTACGCCGCGATGGGCCGCACCGCGGCTTTCCGCCGGGCAACCGGGCAGGCCCAGGAAGCACTGACCGATGCGAAACCGGATGAAGAGCCGTACTGGATCAGCTACTTCGACGAGGCGGAACTGGCCGGAGTCACCGGCGGCCGATATCTCGACCTCGCGCGCCAAGCTCCCGACCACGCCGAACAGGCCGCCGTTCAGATCCGTACCGCACTCGCCCAGCGCGGCGGCGAGGCCGCACGCTCCCATGCTCTCGACCGTATCGGCCTTGCTGAGTGCCACTTCCTTGCCGGAGACCTCAACACTGCGGTGGCAGAGGCGCATCTCGCGGTCGACGCGGCGAGCCTCACCAGATCCGCGCGGGTCCGGGCGCAGCTCGGCGAGCTGTACCCGTATACGGTCGGGCACAGCGTGTCGCGTCCGGTGCGGGAGGTACGGGACCGGCTGCGGGGCCTGTTGGCGAGCTGAGAAGGGACCGAGTGGTGACCACGATCGCGGTGACCGGACACATGGATCTGACCGACGGCACCGTCCCCTTGGTGCGGGCAGGTTTGGAGGAGTTGCTCGCGCGCTACGAGCCGTCGGACCTGACCGGCATCTCGTGTATCGCGAAGGGCAGCGACAGCCTGTTCGCTGAGGCGCTGCTCGCGGTCGGCGGGCGGCTCGTCGTGGTCGTGCCGAGTGAGGACTACCGGCAGGCGAAGGTGAAGCCCGAGCATGCCGCCACGTTCGACCGGCTCATCGGGGCGGCCGACGAGGTCCTGGTGATGCCCCACGAGTCGGCGAACCGGCAGGCGTACGAGGCGGCGAACGCGGTGCTGCTGGAGCGGGCCGACCGTCTGGTCGCGGTCTGGGACGGGCAGCCGCCGTCGGGCAAGGGCGGCGGCACGGCGGACGTGGTGGAGGAAGCACGCGGGGCCGGGTTGCCGGTGGATGTGGTCTGGCCGGAGGGCGCGACGCGCGGTTGACCACGCCGGGTCGCTGGGCC
Organism: Streptomyces sp. NPDC054796; assembly: GCF_053611545.1. Taxonomy (NCBI): domain Bacteria; kingdom Bacillati; phylum Actinomycetota; class Actinomycetes; order Kitasatosporales; family Streptomycetaceae; genus Streptomyces; species Streptomyces sp. NPDC054796. The sequence goes on from NZ_JBSHAO010000006.1 coordinate 181,309, forward strand.
CGCCCCCGGAGCAGTGCCCCGTCGCCCCGCTCGTCGGACCCCGCCGGGGACTCCCGGAGAACTCCCCGGCACCGACACCCCCGCCGGCCACGACCAGTGAAGGCCGCCTCCCGGGTGTACTCGGGGAGCGGCCTTCGGTGCTGGTGTCGCGGGGGCGCCCCGTGCGGGGGCGACGGGTGGCAGGCGTCAGGCGTAGGCGTAGAAGCCCGCGCCCGCCTTGCGGCCCAGGCGGCCCGCGTCCACCATGCGCTGGAGCAGCGGGGGAGCGGCGTACAGCGGCTCCTTGAACTCGGTGTACATCGAGTCGGCCACCGAGGCGACGGTGTCGAGGCCGATGAGGTCCGTCAGCTTGAGCGGGCCCATGGGGTGGGCGCAGCCCATTTCCATGCCGTTGTCGATGTCCTCGCGGCTGGCGATGCCCGTCTCGAACATCCGGATCGCCGAGAGCAGGTAGGGGATCAGGAGCGCGTTGACCACGAAGCCCGAGCGGTCCTGTGCGCGGATGGTGTGCTTGCCGAGTATCCCGCTCACCGCGGCCTCGGCCCGCTTGATGGTCTCCTCGCCCGTGGTCAGCGCGGGGATCAGCTCGACGAGCCGCTGCACGGGGGCCGGGTTGAAGAAGTGGATGCCGATGACCTGGTCGGGCCGCGAGGTCGCCACCGCCAGCTTCACCAGCGGGATGGAGGAGGTGTTGGAGGCCAGGATCGCGTCGGGCCTGGTCACGACCTGGTCCAGGACCTGGAAGATCTCGGTCTTGACCTGCTCGCTCTCGATAACCGCCTCGATGACGAGATCGCGGTCGGCGAAGTCGCCCAGGTCGGTGGTGAAGGTGAGGCGCGCCAGCGTGGCGTCGCGCTCCTCCTCGGTGAGCTTGCCGCGCTCGGCGGCCTTGCCGAGGGAGTTCACCAGCCGGGTGCGGCCCAGTTCCAGGGCCTCGCCCGTGGTCTCGGCGACCATGACATCCAGTCCGGCCCGCGCGCACACCTCGGCGATGCCGGCGCCCATCTGGCCGCAGCCCACCACTCCGACGCGTTCGATGTCGGTCACATCGTGCCTTTCGCTGATCTTGGGGTCCTGGCGGAGCCGGCGGGAGCGTCAGGAGCGTCCCGGCCGAGCCACCTCGCCGCTCGACGTTACCTGTGCGTGTCCGGGGCTTGTGGGGCGGGTGCGATAGCTCACCCAACTGTCCATGATCATTTAATGTCAAGCCGACGCTCCGGCGCGTGAGCGGCGCGCGATGAACCCGTACGGAGGGTTGTACGGGCCCGTCGGGGGCCGGGACCATCGGCGGACCGGTCCCGGTGACCGTTCGACCCCTGAGAGGCCGTCTCCATCCCGTAGGGCCCGCAGAGAGGGAGCTGAGGTTCATGAGGCGCATGTACCGCACGGGGCACATCACACGAAGACGCTTCGCCGCCGTCGCGGCCGGTATGGCGGCCACCGGGACCATCGGGCTCGCGGCGGGAGACGCGAGCGCACGCGGGCGCGGGCGCGGACGTCACCGGGAGATGCGCGGCATGTGGCTGGCCACCGTCACCAACAGGGACTGGCCCAGCGCGCAAGGGCTCAGCCCCGAGCGGCAGCGGGCCGAGCTGCGCGCCTATCTGGACGCGGCGGTACGCCGCCGTCTGAACACGGTCTTCTTCCAGGCCCGCCCCACGGCGGACGCGCTGTGGCCCTCCCGGTACGAACCGTGGTCGGAATGGCTGACCGGCGAGCAGGGCAAGGACCCGGGCTGGGACCCGCTGGGCTACGTCGTGCGCGAGGCCCACCGGCGGGGCCTGGAGGTGGAGGCGTGGTTCAACCCGTACCGCATCGCCGTGCACGAGGACCCGGCGCGCCTCGTGCCCGGGCACCCCGCGCGGCTGCACCCGGAGTGGGTGGTCCCGTACGGCGGCAAGCTCTACTACAACCCCGGCCTGCCCGAGGTGCGCAGGTTTGTGCAGGACGCGATGCTCGACGCGGTCCGGCGCTACGACGTGGACGGCGTCCACTGGGACGACTACTTCTACCCGTATCCCGTCCTCGGCGAGATCTTCGACGACAGCGACGCCTACCACCGCTACGGCCAGGGCTTCCCCGACCTCGCCTCCTGGCGGCGCGAGAACATCGACCTGCTGGTGCGGGAGATGGCGGAGCGGGTGCACGCGGTCAGGCCGCGCGTGCGCTTCGGGATCAGCCCGTTCGGGGTGTGGCGGAACAAGGCGACCGACCCCCTCGGCTCCGACACCCAGGCCGGTGTGCAGACCTACGACAACCTCTACGCGGACACCCGGCGCTGGGTGCGCGAGGAGTGGATCGACTACGTCGTCCCGCAGGTCTACTGGCACATCGGCTTCCAGGCCGCCGACTACGCCAAGCTGGTGCCCTGGTGGTCGGACACGGTGCGCGGGACGCGCGTACGGCTGCACATCGGCGAGGCGCTCTACAAGGCGGGCGCCGCGGGCCAGCCCGCGCCCTGGCAGGACCCCGCCGAACTCTCCCGCCACCTCACCTTCTGCCGGGACTTCCCCGAGGTCAGGGGGCATGTCTTCTTCTCGGCCAAGGAGGTGTCCCAGGACCTGATCGGCGCCATGGACCGCGTGGTGGCCGACCACTACGCGACGTCGGCGACGGAGCGGCGCTGACGGTCGCGGGGCGGGCGGCGGGCGGCGGGTGGCGCGCGCCGCGCGGGTACGGGGCCCGGAGGTCCGGTCCGGGCCCCGGGGGCGTCAGCGCTCGTCCCGCACCTGGACCACGGAGTCAGGCCCTGGCGACATGACGGCTTCGTGACCGTCCTCGAAGCGGACCCGGTACGGCGGTTCGCCGTCAGCCCCCAGCACCTCGACGATCTCCGCGACGCGGTCGTGCTGGCCCACGACCCGTCCGTGCACCAGCAGACGGTCACCCGTGTTGGCTCGCATCGACAGGGCCCTCCTGTTCGGCGGGGGTACGGTCGGAATGTCCGAGCTGTGGTCCGAAGTCTACGGCGGGAGGCCGGAGTTCGCCCCCTGGCGTCAGACGCCGTCGCCCGCCCCTTGTCGTCGGACATCGCGGCCCCGTCGTCAGGCGCGGCTGCGCTGCACCACGACGATGCACACCAGGACCGCCGCGGCGGCGGCGGGAGCGGCGGGCGTCAGGTGCTCGCCGAGCAGCAGCACCGACCAGACGAGGGTGAGCAGGGGCTGCGCGAGCTGCACCTGACTGGCCTTGGCCACCCCGGCGACGCCCATGGCGCGGTACCAGACGATGAGCCCGAGCAACTGGGAACCGGCGGCAACCCACACCAGCCCCGTCACGGAGTGCGCGGTCAGCTCGACGGGCTCGGCCAGCAGCGCGACGACGGCGCCGGGAACAGCCAGCGGCAGACAGGCGACGAGGGCCCAGCCGATGATCTCCAGGCCCGACAGCTCACGGGCCAGCCGCCCGCCCTCCGCGTATCCGGCCGCGCAGATCAGCAGGGCGCCGCAGAGGTAGAGGTCGCCCGTGGTCGGGGTGCCGCCGCTCTGGTGGAGGGCGAAGGCGATGACGACGGCGGCCCCCGCGAACGCCGCGACCCAGAAGGCGCGGGAGGGGCGGGCGCCGGTGCGTACGCAGGAGTAGAGCGCCGTCGTCAGCGGCAGCAGGCCGACGACGACCGCCGCGTGCGACGTGGTGGACGTCTGGAGCGCGAGCGTGGTGAGCAGGGGGAAGCCGATCACGACACCGGACGCGGCGACGGCGAGCCCGGCCCAGTGACGGCGCGCGGGCGGCGGCACCCGGCGTACGGCGAGCGCGATCCCCGCGACGGTGGCGGCGAGCACCGTCCGCAGTGCGGTCAGGGACCAGGGGCCGAAGCCCTCCAGGGCCCAGGCGGTGCCGGGGAAGGTGAGCGAGAAGCAGACGACGCCGAGGACGGCGAGGAGCAGGCCGGAACGGGGCGGCGCCGGCGCCGACGTCGGGTCCGGGGTCGGGCGCGGGTGCGGGCTCCCCTCCGGGGAGGGGTCCGGCGGTGCGGCGGTACGGGTGGCCGCGCTCGCGACGGAGGCCGGGCCCGAGGTCGGGCCCTGGCCCGGGGCCGGGGCATCCAGGGCCTGCGGGGCGGGAACCGCTATCGGGGACTCGGCGGTAGCGCTATCCTGTGCTCTCATGCAGCAGAGTAGCAGCGTCGCGGACCTGGTCACTCGTCTCCGAGGCGAGGTGAACCGCTACTCTCCGGGTGAGAAGCTGCCCTCCAGCAGGGCGCTCGTCGACCAGTACCGCGTCAGCCCCGTCACCGTCTCGCGCGCCCTCTCCGCGCTCTCCGCCGAGGGGCTGGTCGTCACCCGCCCAGGGTCCGGCGCCTACCGTGCCGAACAGCGCGCGCCGCTGCCGGAGACCGGGGACACCTCCTGGCAGGAGGTCGCCCTGAGCGCCGACCCGTCGGCCGACGACGTACCGCGCGGCGTCGACGCCGAGGGCGTGCTCGCCACGCTCACCCAGCCGCCGCCCGGCGTCATCGAACTCAACGGCGGCTATCTGCCGCCCAGTTGGCAGCCGGAGCGGGCGCTGTCCGCCGCGCTCGCGCGCGCGGCACGTCGGCCCGGAGCCTGGGGGCGCCCGCCGGTCGAGGGCGTGGACGAGCTGCGGGGCTGGTTCGCGCGCGAGATCGGCGGCGCGGCGGGCGCCGTCGGCGCGGCCGACGTGCTCGTCACGGCGGGCGGCCAGAGCGCCATCACCACGGCGCTGCGCGCGCTCGCCCCGCCCGGCGCCGCCGTGCTCGTCGAGTCGCCCACCTACCCCGGCATGCTCGCCGCCGCGCGCGCCTCCGGGCTGCGGCCCGTGCCCGTGCCCGTCGACACGGACGGGGTGCGCCCCGGACTGCTCGCCGACGCGTTCCGGGCCAGCGGCGCACGGGTCTTCGTCTGCCAGCCGCTGTTCCAGAACCCGACCGGGGCCGTGCTCTCGGCAGAGCGGCGCGCCGAGGTGCTGCGCGTGGCGCGCGAGGCCGGTGCCTTCGTCGTCGAGGACGACTTCGCGCGGCACCTCGCGCACGAGGACGCGGGGCCACTGCCGCCCACGCTGCGCGGCGACGACCCGGACGGTGTCGTCGTCCACATCCGCTCCCTCACCAAGATCACCTCGCCGAGCCTGCGGGTCGGAGCGCTCGCCGCGCGCGGGCCCGTGCTGGAGCGGCTCCGCGCCGTTCAGATCGTCGACAGCTTCTTCGTCCCCAGGCCCCTCCAGGAGGCCGCGCTCGAACTGGTCGGCTCGCCCGCCTGGGGGCGCCACCTGCGCACCGTCGCGGGCCGGCTGCGGCAGCGGCGCGAGGTGATGCTGACCGCGCTCGCCACCCGGCTCCCAGGGCTGCCCCTCGCACACGCCCCGCGCGGCGGCTACCACCTGTGGCTGCGTCTCCCCGACGGCACGGACGAGCGGGCCCTGACCGCGGCGGCGCTCCGCGCCGGGGTCGCCGTCGCCCCGGGCCGCCCCTACTTCGCCGCCGAGTCGGCCGCACCCCACCTCCGGCTGACGTTCGCCCCCGCGGCGGCCGAGTCCGAGATCGTGGAGGGCGTGGAGCGGCTGCGGTCCGCCTGCGAGGAGGTCATCGGACGGCCGGTGGGCTGAGCACCTGGGCTGAGCGTCTGTGCTGAGCACCGGGCCGAGGCGGGCCTGGACGAGAGACCTGGTCGACGGGCCTGAATGACGGTCCGGGGCGAGGGGTCTGGCCGTCGGTCTGGAACCACGGGTCTGGTTGTCGGTTCGGGGCGAGGGGTCTGGTCGACGGTCTGGAACCACGGGTCTGGTTGTCGGTTCGGGGCGACGGGTCTGGTCGACGGTCTGGAACCACGGGCCTGGTCGACGGACCGGGACAACGGGCCCGGTCGACGGGCCGGGAGCGGCACGGGCGACTGCCCTGGGAACGGGGCCCGTCACAGGCGGCCCGCCCAGGCCGTCGACCCGGCGCGGGTGCGCGTGTCGGTCCCGTGGCCGCGTCGGGGCCCGTATCCGCGCCGCGCCCCCTCGCGGGGCCTACGGCAACTCCGGGGCCATTCCGCAGAGGTACGAGGTGCCGTCCAGGAGGTCGGCGTCGAGGGGGACGCCCGTCAGGCGTTCGGCGAGCGCGAACGCCGCCTCCTCGTACAGCGCGTCGTCGGGCTCTTCGACGTCCCGGAGGTCGAAGCCCGCGGCGCGCATCTGCCCGGCCGCCTTGTCGGCCTCGCGGCCGAAGCGCTCGCCGGGCGTCAGCAGGTCGAACTCCAGCAGGGCCTCGCCGTCCTCCACCCAGGAGAAGTGCTCGTTCCCGCTGACCCCCTTGAAGCAGGTGATCTGACGCGTGCCCCGCGACAGCTTCTCCTGGCCCTGCTCCACGGCGGCCAGGAAACCGTTCGGCTCGATCACCAGGGCCCAGTTCCCCACGGCGGCGGCCGAGACGAAGGCGCGCACGCCGTCCCACAGCTCCCAGTCGCCGAAGGCGGCCTCGCACAGGGCGCGGACACCCCACAGGACGCGGATCTCGCTGTTGACCCCCAGCCGCAGCAGCGCTTCGCGCGGGCTCAGCCCCTCCACCAGTGTCACGCAGTACGCCTCGGCGAGGTCGGGGAACCGCTCGCGGAACCAGGTGTAGTCGTGCGCGGTCGGCGAAGTCGTCATGCCTCGCATCGTGGCAGCGTCACCGGCGGCTCGCGCCGGGTTTGGCAATGCCCTTTTCCGCACACGGCGTGCGCTACGGGCATACGTGGACGCGCCCGCGCGCGGCTGGGCGCCTCCCGGCTATCGAACACGGGGCCTGTCCCGCTCTACGATCCTCAAATGCACGTTCGCCTCACGCTGTTGGCCGCCGCGCGCAGCTCCGGCGCGCTCGATGTGCGCTTCGAGGACGATCGCGGGCTCGACGCCGCGGGCTGGCACGAGGTACGGCGCGTGGTCCCGGCCCTTTCCCACCTGGCGGCGGCCGAGCTGCGCTACTGCTCCCCGTCGGCCCGCTGCCGCGAGACGGGCGACGTGCTCGCGCTCTCCCCCCTCGCCCAGCCCTCCCTGCGCGACTGCGACATGGGCCGCTGGCGCGGCCACACGCTCCAGGAGGTGGCCCAGGTGGAGCCGGACGGGGTCAGCCTGTGGCTCAGCGACCCGCGCACGGCGCCGCACGGGGGCGAGTCGCTGCTGGCGTTCATCCAGCGCGTCGGCGGCTGGCTCGACAGCCGTCCCCTGGGCAACGGCGGCTGGGCCGTTGCCGTCGCCGAGCCCGCCGTCGTACGCGCCGCGCTGTGCTACGCGCTGAAGGCCCCGCCGCACTCGTACTGGCACATCGACGTCCAGCCACTGGCCACCGTCACCCTCGCCGGGCGGGCGGGGGACTGGAGCCTGAGCCTGACGGGGTGACCCGGGGTGGCCTGGGGCCCCGCGTCCCAGCGGAGCCCCGCCGCGCGTCAGCGGTTGACGAAGCCGAGGCTGCCCTCGTCGTAGCGGGTGCCCGCGATCTCGGAGGCCGGGGCCGCCGCGTCGATGGCGGCGAGGTCGCCGTCGGACAGCTCGATCGCGACCGCGCCGAGGTTCTCCTCCAGGTACTTCTGGCGACGGGTCCCCGGAATCGGCACCACGTCGTCCCCCCGGTGCTGCACCCACGCCAGCGCGAGCTGCCCCGCCGTGACGCCCTTCTCGGCGGCAAGCTCGTCCAGCTTCGCGACGATGGCGAGGTTCTTGTCGAGGTTCCCCTCGGCGAACCGGGGCTGGCTCCGCCGCATGTCGTTCTCGGCCAGCCCTTCGACGGAGGTGTAGCGCCCGGTGAGGAAGCCGCGGCCGAGCGGCGAGAACGGCACCAGGCCGATGCCCAGTTCACGGCAGACGGGCGCGATCTCGGCCTCCAGGTCCCGGGTCCACAGCGACCACTCGCTCTGGAGCGCCGCGATGGGATGCACGGCGTGCGCCCGCCTGATGGTCGCCGCGCTCGCCTCGGAGAGTCCGAGGTGCCGCACCTTGCCCGCCGCCACCAGTTCCGCCATCGCGCCGACGGTCTCCTCGATGGGCACGTCCGGGTCGACGCGGTGCTGGTAGTAGAGGTCGATGTGGTCGAGACCGAGCCGTCGCAGCGAGGCGTCGCACGCCTCCCGCACGTACGCGGCGTCGCCCCGGATCGCCGTGGGCTCTCCGAGCCGGTTGGCGAAGCCGAACTTGGTGGCCACCACCGCCTGGTCCCGGCGGTCGGCGACGGCGCGGCCGACCAGCTCCTCGTTGTGGCCCGCGCCGTAGAAGTCGGAGGTGTCCAGCAGGGTGACGCCGAGTTCGAGCGCGCGGTGGATCGTCGCGACCGACTGCTCGTCGTCGGCCGAGCCGTAGCCGTGGCTCATGCCCATGCAGCCGAGACCCTGCGCGGAGACCGCCAGTTCGCCGAGGTGCCGCGTGGGGAGACTCGTGGGGAGAGTGGTCATGCCGATGCCTCCAAAGGGTGTGCCCCGCCGTACGAGGCCCGATGACGACGACGGTAGGAGTTGGAGTGCACTCCAGGTCAAACGGACCGGTGGGCGGGGGCCCGGTGGCGACGGGGCGGCAGCCGGTTCAGGAGAGGGGCAGTCGGCGTACGGGCTCGCCCGCGAGCCAGGCGGCGATGTCCTCCACCGCCTCGCGGAAGTACCCCTCGTAGTTGCGCCGCGTCACATAGCCGATGTGCGGGGTGGCCAGCAGATTCGGCAGGGAGCGGTACGGGTGGTCGACGGGCAGCGGCTCCTCCTCGAACACGTCCACCCCGGCCCCCGCGATCCAGCCGCCGCGCAGCGCCTCGGCCAGCGCCGTCTGGTCCACGATCGCGGCGCGTGAGGTGTTCACGAGGTACGCCGTCGGCCGCATCCGCCTCAGCTCGGCAGCCCCGAGCAGCCCGCGCGTACGGTCGCCGAGCACGAGGTGGACGGAGACGAAGTCGCTCGTCTCCAGCAGTTCTTCCTTCGTTTCGACGCGCCGCGCGCCGACTTCCACGGCCCGCTCCTCCGTCAGGTTCTGGCTCCAGGCCGCCACATCCATGCCGAACGCCTGGCCGACGCGTGCCACCTTGCCGCCGATCTTGCCGAGCCCCAGCAGGCCGAGCCGCTTCCCGTGCAGGTCGGTTCCGAGCGTGCGCTGCCAGGGCCCGCCCTCGCGCAGCGCGGTGTTCTCCTGGACGAGGTCCCTGGCCAGCCCGAGGAGCAGCGCCCACGTCAGCTCGACGGGCGCCTCGGAACCGCTGCCCGTACCGCACACGGTCACGCCGTGCCGGTCGGCGGCGGCGAGGTCGACGGAGGCGTTGCGCATGCCGGACGTGACGAGGAGCCGCAGCCGGGGGAGCCGGGCGAACAGCTCCTCGGGGAACGGGGTGCGCTCCCGCATGATGACCACGATCTCGCAGTCGCCGATCTCCTCGGCGAGGCGGTCGTGGTCCGCGATGTGCTCCCGTACGGTCCGTACCTCCACCGCGTCGCCGAGCCCCGACGACCAGTCGGCCAGGGAGAGGGCGACACCCTGGTAGTCGTCCAGAACGGCACAGTGGAGCGTCATCTTCGTGTCCTCCGAGCGGTCGCGGAGGCCGCGGGTGCCGCGGCCCGCGCGCCAGTTTCCCAGGCCGCTCCCGCGCGCGCCGTCCCCGCCCACCCCGCTGACGGGCGGGGCGGGCGGGAACGGCGCGGTGTCGCGTGGTGTCGCGGGGTGTGACGGGGTGTGACGAGGTGTCAGAGCCCGGACGGGATCTTCGCCTGCGCACCGGACTCGGGCGACTGCCCCTGCTGACCGGGCGTCTGGCCCTGCTGACCGGGAGCCTGCTGCTCCTGGCCCGGGGTCTGCCCCTGCTGGCCGGGGGTCGTGCCCTGCTGACCAGGCGCCTGCTCCTGCTGACCGGGTACCTGGTCCTGGCCGGGGATGTCCAGCAGGTTGCCGGGTGCCTTGCCCTGCTGACCGGGAGCCTGCTGCTCCTGGCCCGGCGCCTGCTCCTGACCGGGGGCCTGGCCCTGCTGGCCGGGGGCCTCCTGCTGGTTGCCGGGTGCCTGGCCCTGACCGGGCGTGTCCTGCTGGTCGCCGGGTGCCGGGGTCTCCTTGGGGGTCTGCCCCTGGGCGGGGGGCTGGTCCTGGCCCGGGGTGTCCTGCTGGCCTCGGGGCGACTGCTGCTGGTCGGACGGCTGGGACTGGTCGGACGGGGACTGGGCGGGTGCCTGCTCCTGGCCGGGAGCCTGGCCCTGCTGTCCGGGAGCCTGGTTCTGGCCGGGGGTCTGGGGGCCGGACGCCTCGTCGAACTCGTCGGGGCTGAGCCGCCCGTCGTCGTCGTGGTCCGCCTCTTCGAACGCCCGTGTCGGCTGTACGTAGCCCTCGCCGTCGTTCGCGAACCACGCCGCCATGAACTCCTCTTGGGTGACTCCGCCGTTGCTGTCACCGTCGGCGCTCTGGAAGGCCCAGCCCTGGGACGGTGCCTTTGGCGCCGGGGCGGAAGCGGCGTGGGCCGGGACGGCCGCGATGCCGCACAGGGCGGTGGCGGTGAGGGCTACGGCGCTCAGTCGGCGCATGGGAAAGGGTCCTCTCTTACGGGGGTCTTACGGGGCCTTACGGGGGCCCCGCCGCGGACGGCGCGGGCCCGATCTCGCGTTTCGCGGTACCCGCCCGCGGCCCCGCCCCATCACTCGTGCACCCGGATGCGCACGCGTTTCACTCCCGTGACTGACCCCGAGGACCACTCCCGCGACCGGGCGACTGGACCTGGTCGAAGAGGGTGAGGGCCTCGGCGGGGTCCGGGCTCACGAGGCGCTCCAGACCGGCCGTCGTGATCTTGGCCCACCTGCCGGCCCGTGCCCACATCTGTTCCTCGAAGGCGCGGACGGCCTCGTCCAGGCCTCCAGGTCCGGCGGCGACGGACTCGGCGAGCTCGGCGCCCTCCAGCATCGCGAGGTTCGCGCCCGCCCCCAACGGGGGCATCAGGTGGGCTGCGTCGCCCAGCAGCGTCACGCCGGGGACGTGCGTCCAGGTGTGGGACACGGGCAGGACGTGGAGGGGGCGGTGGACGAAGGCGGTGCCGTGGCGGAGGAGGTCGAGGACGGGGGCGGCCCAGCCGTCGAACATGGCCAGCAGACCCGACCGCACGGCTTCGACGTCGTCCAGGTCCCTGTCCCCGTCCCGGTCCGGGCGTGTGTGCCGGTCCAGCGGCGCGCGGAACTGGGCGTACACCTTGACGTGGCCGCCGCTGTTGCGCTGGGCGACGAGCGCTCGGTTCACCCCGTACACGGCCACGGAACCGTCGCCGATCAGCCGGGCGAGGCGAGGGTGGCGGGTGTCGATGTCGTCGAGGGAGGTCTCGACGAAGGTGACGCCGGTGTAGTGCGGCGTCACCGACGAGACCGCCGGGCGGGTCCGGGACCAGGCGCCGTCCGCGCCGACCACGAGGTCGAACGCCTCCTGCCGCCCGTCCGTGAAATGGACCAGTACGCCGTCCCGGGCCCCGGGCACCACCCGCGTCACGCCCCGGCCCCACTGGACGTCGAGAGTGCCGAGCAGCAGGTCACGGAGTTGCCCGCGGTCGATCTCGGGGTTGGCACGGTCATCCGGGCGGGGCGGCCAGTCGCGCAGGACCGTCCCGTCCGTGTCCAGGATGCGCATGGCCTGACCCTCGGGGCGGGCCAGCGCCTGGAACTCCGCCAGCAGCCCCGCCTTGTCCAGCGCGCGCTGGCCCAGCCCTTCGTGCAGGTCCAGCGTGCCGCCAGGGGGGCGCGCGTCGGGTGCCGCGTCGCGTTCGAGGACGGTGACGGGGTGCCCGTGGCGGTGCAGGACGCGGGCGAAGGTGAGTCCGGCGGGGCCGCCCCCGACTACGGCGATACGGTGTCTCATGCCGATACACTGTATTGCCATGGCGATGGATCGCGACAGTACGGTGTGGCCATGACTGTGTGGGACCGTCCGGAGCCGCCGACCCGACCCGTGCCGCTCGACCGTGAGCGCATCGTCACCGCGGCCGTCGCGCTGGCCGACGAGGGCGGGCTGGAAGCGGTGTCGTTGCGGAAGGTCGCCGCCCGGCTGAACGCGGGCCCGATGCGGCTGTACGGATACATCTCCACCAAGGAGGAGCTGTTCGACCTCATGGTGGACGAGGTCCAGGCCGAGATTCTCCCCGAGGAGCGGTCAGGTGACTGGCGGGAGGCGCTGCGCGTCCTCGCCCACCGCACCAGGCGGACCGCTCTCCGCCACGAATGGCTGGCCGACCTGCTCGGCGGCCGTCCGGCCCTGGGCCCGAACGGCCTCGCCGTCGCCGAGTCCACGCTGGCCGCACTCGACGGCCTCGCCGACACCGACACCGTCATGCGCGCCGTGGAGACTGTCAGCGCCTACTTCACCGGCGCGATCAGACGCGAGATCACGAACCTGCGGGCCGAGCGCGCCACGGGCATGTCCAAGCGCGACTGGCAGCGCGCCCACGGCCCCCACATGACGAAAATGCTGGCCACGGGCCGCTTCCCGGCGCTGGCCAAGGCCGTGTACGACGGCACGGACGTGGACGCCGAGACATCCTTCGCGACGGGCCTGGACTGGGTCCTCGACGCCGTGGCCGCCAGGCTCGCCAGGCCGCAGGCGTGACGCTCAGCCCCTGCCGCTCTCGCCGCTCCCGCCGGAGGTGAGCGGGGCCGAGGGGCCGGGCACCAGTTCCGCGAACCGCTCACCCGCGTGTGGCGGGGCGGGACCGGGCGCCTCCTCGGCATGCCGGGCCAGACAGCCGACTCCCTCCGCACCGCCGAACTGGAGCCCGCCGAACGAGCCGCGCTCGACCATGGAGTCGCCGTACGGCGCGGCCAGGGCCGCGCCTTCCGCGTCGCCGCGCCCGAGTCCCGGCCCGGCCACGCTCACCAGCTGGTTCGGCGTCAGCCGCTGTACCGGTGTTCCCCGTCCGCCGTCTTCGTCGTCACCTCGCGGCTCGCGGCGCGCAGCACCCCGGCGCCGAGGACCAGCCCGCAGGCCAGCACGGTGACCAGTCCGAACGACACGACCAGCGACGTCACGTCGGCCACCGCGCCGATCGCCGAGGGTGCGATGAGGCCCGAGGTGTACGTGATCGTCGCGACGCCCGCGATGGCCTGGCTCGGGTTCGGGCCGCTGCGTCCCGCCGCCGCGAACGCCAGGGGCACGACCACGGCCACGCCGAGCCCCATGCACCCGAACCCGGACATGGCCACGGCCGGGTGCGGTGCCACGACGACGAGCAGCCCGCCCGCCGTGGCCAGCACGCCGCCCACGCGTACGGTCCGCACCGGGCCGAAGCGGTCCACCACCCGGTCGCCCGCGATCCGGGCCACCGCCATCGTCAGTGCGAAGGCCGTGGTGGAGGCCGCGGCGAGCCCGGCCGAGGTGTCCAGGGTGTCCCGCAGATAGACCGCGGACCAGTCGAGGCTGGCGCCCTCCGCGAACACCGCGCAGAAGCCGACGAGGCCGATGGCCAGCGAGGACTTCGGCGGGAGCGCGAAGCGCGGCGGCGCCTCCTCGTCGGCGGTGCTGCGCAGGTCCAGCACCCCCTGGCAGGCGACGAGGCCGAGCACCGTCAGCGCGGCGGCGGCGAGGGCGTGGTGGAGCCGCGCGTCGGCCCCCAGATGGGCGGCGACGGTACCGGCGGCCGAGCCGATCAGCGCGCCCGTGCTCCACATGCCGTGCAGCCCGGACATGATCGAGCGGCCGAGGCGGTTCTCGGTCTCGATGCCCAGCGCGTTCATCGCGACGTCCGACATGCCCGACGTCGCGCCGTAGACGAACAGCGCCGCGCACAGCGTGACCAGGTTCGGCGCGAGCGCGGGCAGGGTGAGCGAGAGCGTCCACAGGGCGAGGAGTCCGCGCAGCGCCGTGCGGGCTCCGAAGCGGTGGCTGACGGCCCCGGCCAGCGGCATCGCCACGGAGGCGCCGATGGCGGGGAAGGCGAGGGCCAGTCCGAGCTGGCCCGCGCTGACCGAAGCGTGCTCCTGGATCCACGGGACGCGGGTGGCGAAGCTCCCGGTGACGGAGCCGTGGACGCAGAAGACCACGGCGACGGCGACGCGCGCGCGGCGCACCTGGCGGGTGGTGAAGTCGGTGTCCCCCGGCATGCTGCCCCTTTTCCTCGCTGGTCAGGCTGGCGCGTAAACTATCAGGAACCCTGCCTGATAAAAAGGGAAAAGAATACTGAGAGAGAATCCCGCCATGCCCGCATCACCGAGCACCGCCCGGGCCATGAACGACCGGCTCGCCCTCCAGTACCTCCAGGAAGAGGGCCCTCTGACGGCGGGTCAGCTCAAGACCCTGACGGGGCTCTCCCGCCCCACCGTCGCCGACCTCGTGGAACGGCTCCAGACCTCCGGCCTGATCGCAGTCGTCGGCGAGGCGGGGGCGCGGCGGCGCGGGCCGAACGCGCGGCTCTACGGGATCGTGGCCGACCGCGCCCACCTCGCCGCGCTCGACGTGCGCACCGACAGCGTCCGCGTGGGCGTCGCCGACCTGCTCGGCAGCATCCTGGCCGAGGCGTCCCTGCCCGTCGGCGGCGCGACGGGTCCGGGGCCGGGCGCGTGGCCCTCCGGCGCGGGCGGCGCGGAGCCCGCCGTCGAGCGGGCCGTGGCGCTGCTGGAGCGCACGGTGGGGGAGGCGGGCGCCACGCGGCTGCGCCACATCGTCATCGGGGCCCCTGGCCTGGTCGATCCCGCGACCGGCGAACTGCGGGCGACCAGCGGCACGTCGGCCTGGCACGGCAGGCTCGTCGACGCGCTGCGGGAAGGGCAGGCCGGGGTTGCGGGCGGCGGTGCCGGCGCCGGTGCGACCGTGACCGTCGAGAACGAGACGAACCTCGCCGCCGTCGCCGAACAGCGCGCGGGCGCGGCGCGCGACCGCGACACCTTCGTCTTCCTCTGGCTCGGCTACGGCACCGGCGCCGCCGTCGTCCTGGACGGGCGACTGCGGCGCGGGGTCTCGGGCGGCGCGGGCGAGATCGGCTTCCTGCCGGTGCCAGGGACGTCCGGGCTGCCGTCGGCGACAGGGTGCGACGGCGGGTTCGACTCCCTCGTGGGCGGCGCGGCGCTCGTCGGGCTGGCGGAGGAGCACGGGGTCGTGGCGCGGGACGCGGCGCCGCCGGAGAACGAGGAGGGTGGCGCGACGGAGGACGGCGGGGGCGCGGCGGCCCCGCCCGCGGCGGCGCTGGTGCGCGCCGCGCTCTCGGCGGGCGCGGCGGGCGACGCGTTCCTGGACGTGCTGGCCGACCGGGTCGCGCTGGGCGCGGCGTCCGTCGCCGCCGTCCTCGACCCCGGCTGCGTGGTGCTCGGCGGCGAGGTCGGCCACGCGGGCGGCAAGGCGCTGGCCACCCGCGTCGAGGAGCGGCTGCTGCGGCTGTCACCGCTGCGTACGGAGGTACGGGCCGGAACCCTCGGCGGCGCCGCCGTCCTGCGCGGCGCGCTGCTCGTCGCCCGCGACGCGGCGCAGGACGAACTCTTCGGACCGCGCGAGTGACGGGCCGGGGCCGAACGCCCGGCCCCGGCCCGGTCCGGCGCGTCCTGGCGCCGGTACCAGTGCCGGTGCCGGTACCGGTGCCTCGTCCGTGAGGGGAGGGGCTCTCCCGGCCTCACCGGTGGGTGAGTTCGGCGCGGCCACGCCGCAGCAGGTCGCGCTCGGCCTCGTTCGCGGTGCGGGCGATCGCCGCGTCGTACGCGGCCACCGCCTCCGCCGCGCGCCCCAGCTTCCGCAGCAGATCGGCGCGGACGGCGTGGAAGAGGTGGTAGCCGTCGAGGGCGAGCCCGTCCACGAGGGCCAGCGCCTTCTCGGGGCCTCCGGCCCCGGCCTCCGCTTCGGCCCCGGCGACCGCGCGGTTGAGCGCCACGACGGGACTCGGGTCCACCACCGTCAACTGGTCGTAGAGCTGGACGATCTGCCGCCAGTCCGTGGCCTCGGCGCTGGGCGCCTCGCTGTGCACGGCGTTGATCGCCGCCTGGATCTGGTACGGCCCCGGCCGCCCGCGCCGCAGGCACTCCCGCACGAGGGCCTGGCCCTCGGCGATCAGCGCGCGGTCCCACCGCTCGCGCTCCTGCTCCGCCAGCCGCACGAGCCGCCCGTCAGGGCCCGTGCGCGCCGCGTGGCGCGAGGAGACGAGCAGCGTGAGGGCGAGCAGTCCGACGGCCTCGGGCTCGTCCGGCATGAGCGCGACGAGGAGCCGCCCGAGGCGTACGGCCTCGGCGGCGAGGTCCGCACGGCCGAGCGCCTCGCCCGAACTGGCCGTGTGGCCCTCGTTGAAGACGAGGTAGACGACGGCCAGCACGGCGCGCAGGCGTTCGGGGAGGTCGGCCTCGTACGGGACCCGGTACGGGATGCCCGCGACCCGGATCTTCCGCTTGGCCCGCACCAGCCGCTGGGCCATGGCGGGCTCGCTGACGAGGAAGGCGCGGGCGATCTCGGCCGTGGTGAGCCCGCCCAGCAGCCGCAGCGTCAGCGCGACCTGCGAGGGCGTGGCCAGCGCGGGGTGGCAGCACGTGAAGAGCAGCCGCAGCCGGTCGTCGTGCACCGGCCCCTCCTCGGGCGGATCGGCCCGCGCGGCCCGCGCCGTCAGCTCGGGCGGCTCGGGCGGCTCGGGCGGTTCGACGGGGGGACGCAGCACGGCGGCCTGGGCGTGCCGGTCGGCGCGGGTCGCCTCGCGGCGGAGGCGGTCGATCGCGCGGTTGCGTGCCGTCGTGATGATCCAGCCCGCCGGGCTCGGGGGCGGACCGGTGGACGGCCAGCGCCGCAGCGCGGTGGCGAACGCGTCCTGCACCGCCTCCTCGGCGACGTCGATGTCACCGAAGACGCGGACGAGGACCGCGACGGCCCGCCCGTACTCCTCGCGGAACACGCGCTCGACCGCGCCCGCCGCGACGTCCGGCGGCGCGGGCTCCCTCTCCTGACCGGAGGGTTCGCCCGTCCCGTCCGAGGTCAACCGCAGCTCCCGAACTGCATCGGCCTGACCTCGATCGGGAGGGTGATCGCGCGGGCCAGCTTGCGGCCCCAGCCGAGCGCGGCGTCCAGGTCGGGCGCCTCGATGACCGTGAACCCGCCGATGTGCTCCTTGCCCTCGACGTACGGGCCGTCGGTCGTCAGCAGGTCGCCTTCCCTCGGGTGCAGCACGGTGGCCGTGTCCGGCGCGTGGAGACCGGCGGCGAAGACCCAGGCGCCGGCCTCCCTCAGCTCGGTGTGCACGGCCTCCACCTCCCGCATGATCGGCTCCAGGAACTCGTCCGAGGGGGGCTCTCCGTCGGGCTGGTAGATGCTGAGCAGGTACTGCGGCATGGTGTTCCTCCTGTGTTCCCTGTTGTCGCCACCGGGTTGTCGTCACCGGCCGGGTGCCGGTCTCTCACCCTCTGTACGAACGGGCGGGGCCCGGATCGACACCCCGAGTGTGGACCGGTGGGTGGCGCTGGTCACACACCGTCGAGTGTCGGCGTGGGCGTGGGCGCGGACGTGGACGACGCGGAACCGGTCTCCGCGCGTGCGGTCCGTTCCGCCCGCTCCAGGAGGAGCTGCCGCTCGCGTCCGTTGCGGGCCAGGGACGCCGCCAGCGCGAACTGCGCGCGTGCCTCGTCCCGTCGGCCCAGCCGCTCCAGCAGGTCGCCCCTGACGCTCGGCAGCAGGTGGTAGTCCTTCAGCGCCGGTTCCCCTGCCAGCACGTCCACCACGCGCAGCCCGGCCTCGGGCCCCTCGGCCATGGAGACGGCGACCGCGCGGTTCAGCTCCACGACAGGGGACGGGGCCAGCGCCATCAGCCTGCCGTACAGCGCGGCGATGGCCGCCCAGTCCGTGTCCTCGTAGCGGAGCGCCCGCGCATGGCACGCGGCGATGGCGGCCTGCACGGAGTACGGGCCGCGCCCCGCGCGCAGCAGGGACTCGGCGCCCCGGCGCATGAGCGGACGGTTCCAGTGCGCGCGGTTCTGGTCGGCGAGCAGCACGGGTTCGCCGTCCGGGCCCGTACGGGCCGCGATGCGCGAGGACTGGAACTCCAGGAGCGAGACCAGCCCGTGCACCTCGGGCTCCCGGGGCATCAGCCCTGCCAGCACGCGGGCCAGCCGGAGCGCGTCCTCGCACAGTGCTGGGCGGACGAGGTCGTCACCTGCGGTGGCGGAGTACCCCTCGTTGAAGACGAGGTAGATGACCTCCAGGACGGAGGCGACGCGGCCCGCCCGGTCGGCCCCGTAGGGCACCTCGAAGGGGACCGCCGCCTTGGCCAGCGTCCGCTTCGCGCGCACGATGCGCTGGGCGACCGTCGCCTCGCCGACGAGGAAGGCGCGGGCGATCTCGGGCGTGGTCAGCCCGCCCAGCAGGCGCAGGGTGAGCGCGACCCTGGCCTCCGTCGACAGCACGGGGTGGCACGCGGTGAAGATCAGCCGCAGCAGGTCGTCGTCGATGCCGTCGATTCCGTCGGCGTTCTCCGCGGCGTCGGCCGCGCCCGGCGGCGGCACGTCCTCCAGGGAGCGTCCGACCTCGGCCAGCTTGCGCGCGTAGGTCTCCTGCCGCCGTACGAGATCGATCGCGCGGTGCTTGGCGGTGGCCATGAGCCAGGCGCCCGGGTTGTCCGGGACGCCCGCCCGTGGCCACCGCTCCAGCGCGGCGACCAGCGCGTCCTGCGCCAGTTCCTCGGCGATGCCCACGTCCCGCACGACGCGGGTGACCCCGGCGATGATCCGCGCGGACTCGATCCTGAACACCGCCTCGACCGCCTCGGCCGTGCTCCCCGCCGTACCCCCGGATGTGCCCTGCGCCGTGCTTCGCGCCGTGTGCTCTTCCGTGCTCTCTGCCGTCACGGGCACATCAGAGCAGCAGCCCGGGGGAGCGGCAAGCGTCTTCCTGGCGGGCGGGCTGGTGGGAAGGCCGTTGCCGGGAGGCGGCCGGGATCAGCTCGCGGTCACATCAGGACCTTCGACGATCTCGCGGACCTCGGCCGTGATCTTCCAGTGCTCCGGGTGGACCCGAAGGAAGCGGTTGGTCCACTCGACGGCCTCGGCCTTGTCCTTCGCCTGGATGATGGAGTAGCCGCCGACGACCTCCTTGGTCTCGGTGAACGGGCCGTCGGTGTAGCTGAGCCTGCCGCCGGACCAGGTGATCCGGGTGCCCTCGGCGCTGGGGCCGAGCCCGGCCGTGTCCAGCATGACCCCGGCCTTGGTGATCTCCTCGAACAGCGCACCCATGCGCTCGTCGAACTCGGGGCCCGGAGCGTCGGTGGGGGCGTTCTGCTCGTCCATACGGATCATCGTCAGGTAGCGCGGCATGGTGACTCCTCGGTCGGGAGGGCGGGGCGTGTTCCCCGCCTCTCACCCCTGCGTCGAACGGGAGTTGCCCGGATCGACAGCTCCCGGAAAATTCTCCACGGAATTTTTCCGCGCCGCGCGGACCCGTCCGCTGAGTGTGCGAGCGTGCGAGCGCGCGTGCCGCTAGACGAGCGCGGTGAGGACCCGTCGCATCGTGCGGGGGAACAGGGACTCCGCGTCCTGGGGCTGGGGTTGGGCCTGGGGCCGGGCCTGGTCCGGGTCCGGGTCCGCTGCCGGTGGGCCGGAGGGGGCCAGGGCCGCCGCGAGGTGCGGGTGGTCGCCCTGTGCCACGGCCGCGCGCAGATACGCGGCCTGCGCCGCCTGGCGGCCGGTGCCCGCGCGGGCGCCCTGCCGTTCAGCCTGTTCGGCGCGCGCGAACTGCGCGACGAGGGCGCTCAGCACGGCGACCGCCTCCAGCTTGGCCGGTCCCGGCAGCCGCGTCGGCGCCATGGCCCGTAGCGCGTACTCCAGATAGGCCAGGCCGCGCGGGCCCAGCCGGAGGGGTTCGGGCGGGACGTCGGACAGCCACGGGTGCCGCAGATGCACGTCCTTGGTCCTGACGGCCAGGGCCAGCAGATCCTCGACGGGGTCGCCGCTGAGCGGGACGTCGAGGTCGGTCTCGCCCGTCACCGCGTCCGTCATCAGGTCGAGCAGGTCCTCGCGGCTGGAGATGTAGCGGTAGAGGGACGACTGGCCGACGCCCAGTTCCTTGGCCACCTGGCGTGTGGACACCGCGGCGAGTCCGCGCCGGTCGGCCAGCCCGACGGCGGTGGCGGCCAGCTCGGCGCGGCTGTGACCTGCGGCGGGGCCGCGGGCGCCGCGCTCGGGCCGGTCCCAGACCGTCACCGGTCCCGTCGCTCTGCCCGTCGCCCTGTCCGTCGTCTCGTCCTCCATCGCGCTCCAGCCTCCTCCACCCGCCTCTTCCGGTCCTGGGGCGGGGCCTCTAGAGTAAAACTGCGAACAATGATCGCAGTAAAAAGGCAAGGAGAGGTGGTCCTGTGGCGCCGTCACCGGAACCCGGCACATCCGTCGCACCTGGCGCGCCCGTCTGGAGGCCGGTCCGCTGGGCCGCGAACGGCTCGGTGCGGCTGGCCTTCGACCGGCTGACGGAGGGCGCCGACGGTGAGCCGCTGCTGCTGGTCACGGGTCTGGGCGTCAACCGGTTCTGGGTTCCCGACGGGCTGTGCGCGATGCTGGCCGCGCGGGGCTTCGCCGTCGCCCGGTACGACCAGCGCGACGGCGGCGAGTCGACCCATCTGCCGCCCACCTCCACGCGCTCCCCGGTCTCCGCGCTGCTCACCAGGCGGCGCGCGGAGGCTTACTCGGCCGAGGACATGGCGGACGACGCCGTCGCGGTCATGAGCGGGCTCGGGTGGTCGTCGGCGCATCTCCTGGGCGTCTCGCTCGGCGGCGCCGTCGCCCAGCGCGTGGCGCTGCGCCACCCGGAGCGCGTCCGCTCGCTCACGTCCATGGCGGCCGTTCCCGGAGACATCGCGGGGCCGCGCACCTTGCGGTACGTACGCGCGGGCACGCTGGCGAAGTTCGCCCGGCTGAGGTTCCCGGACACGCGTGAGGGCGCCGTCGAGGCGGGCGTCGCCGTGTCCCGCCTCCTCACCTCGCCGAACCGGCCCTTCGACGAGCGGGCCGCCCGCGCCGCCGCCGAGCGCAACGCGGACAGCGGGGTGCACGACCAGCGGGCGCAGAGCCGCCAGATCGGCGCCCGCTGGCACGGCCCGCCGATCAGCGCCCTCACCCGGCCCGCACTCGTGCTGCACGGGGAGGACGACCCCCTCATCAGGCCCGCCGCGGCCCGCGCGATCGCCTCCCGGATTCCCGGCGCGCGTCTGGTCCTACTGCCAGGCGTCGGCCACGAGTTTCCCGCGCCCGCGTGGGAGACCGTCACGGCCGAGGTCCGCGCCCTCGCCGACGCGGCCGGCGCGGCACGCTGACGTGACGGTGGTCAGGACGCGGGGACCGGGCCGCCGGGACGGAACCGCTCCACCCCGACGATGTGCCGCACCTTGGCCGGGCGGACGATCACCGCGACGCGCTCCTCGCCCGGCATGATCCACTCGAACCGCTCGCTGCCCAGGTACTTCTGGGCGAGCCGGTCCATCCGCTCGTGCGCCTCCTCGCCCTCGATGAAGCGGGCGACCTCGCCGCTGATCTGCACGCGGTCGAAGGGGTTGGCGGCGTCCGCGTGCGAGAGGTAGACGCGGGGGTCGTGGCGCAGGTTCTCCTCCTTCACCCGGCCGACGGAGGTGTTGAACGTCAGCTCGTTCTCGCCCTCCAGGTCCACCCACATGGGGCTGACCTGCGGCGCTCCATCGGGGAACACGGTCCCGACGTACCAGATGAGGGGGGCTTTCAGGCGGGCGCGGACGGCTTCGTCGAAGGTCGCAGTCATCCCGGGAGGCTACCAATCATGATCATCGCGACGGCCCGGGGGGAGCGGCCCCGGCCCGGTTCCGGTTCCGGCTCCGGGCCGTCGGTGCGGTCACCAGGGGACGGGCCGGCCGAAGCGGTCCAGGTACGCCAGGCCCGTGGTGTCCAGGCGGGAGAGCAGGACGTCCACGAGGAGCGGGATGCTCTCCTTCACGCTGTACGGCGCGTCCTCGCCGCCGAGTTCGGTGCGTATCCAGCCCGGCGCCATCAGCAGCAGGGCGCGGTCGGTGTCCGCCTGGCGGGCGGCGTAGCTGCGCATGTACATGTTGAGGGCCGCCTTGCTGCCGCGGTAGACCTCGCGCCCTCCGGTGGTGTTGTCGGCGATGCTGCCCTGCCCCGAGGACATCACGCCGATGAGGCCGCTGGGGCTCACCAGGCCGTCGAGCGCCTCGATGACGCGCAGAGGGCTGAGCGCGTTGGTGACCATGACCTCGATGAAGTCCTGCGTGGGGACGTCTCCGATGGGTGTCTGTTCGTTGTTGGTGGTGCCCGCGTTCACGAACAGGACGTCGAGCCGCGTTCCGGCCAGGCGCTCGCGCAGGGGCGCGAGTTGCTCGGGCTCGGTGATGTCGAGGTGTTCCACGCGGATCTGTTCGGGGCGGCGGTCGGCGAGGTCGTGCAGCGGGGTGCGGGCCGTGCCCCTGACGGTGCCGATGACCGACCATGCTCGGTCGGCGAGTTCGGCCGCCATGGCGCACCCGAGCCCGCGGGACGCGCCGACGATCAGGGCGGTGGGGGTGTGCTCGTGAGTGCTGGGCTGCTGCGTCATGTCGCGTCGTCTCCGTAGCGCTGGTCGGGTCGGGCGTCAGGGGTGGTCAGGGGCCGGAGTCAGGGGAGGCAGAGGTCAGTGGGGTGTGGTGAGGTCGATGCCGAAGAGGGCGGCGGCGTTGGCCGAGCGGACCTTGTGCCGGTCCGTGCCGCTGGCGAGGTGACCGAAGAAGGCGTCGATCTCCGCCCGGCCGGGCTGCTGGAAGGGGTAGTCGGTGGAGAAGATCAGCCTGTCGACCGTCGTCACCGTCAGGGCGTGCCGCAGCAGGGCGGGGTTGAGCATTCCCGAGGCCGTGACGAAGACGTTGGTGCGGATGTAGTCCGAGACCGGGCGTTCGAGACCGGCGAGGCGGGAGAGGCTGTCGGCCCGGTCCAGCCAGAAGAGCAGCAGCTCGCCCCAGTGGCCCAGCACGATCTGGAGACCGGGGTGCCGGTCGAAGGTGCCGCGCAGGATGAGCCGCAGCGCCGCCGTCGCCGCTTCCAGGTGCCAGCCCCAGCCGAAGGTGGCCAGAGCCAGATCGGTCATGGGGTCGAAGCCCCTGTAGGCGGCGTCGCGCAGCGCGTCGGAGGGGATCTGCGGGTGGATGAAGACCGGCTGGCGCAGTTCGGCGGCAGCGGCGAAGAAGTCGTCGTAGACGGGATCGTCCAGGAAGCGCTCGCCGGACCGTCCGTAGACCATGCTTCCCACGTGGCCCTGGGCCGCGGCGCGTTCGAGTTCGGCGGCGACGTGGCGCGGGGACGACATCGGCAGCGTCGACAGTGATCTGAACCGCGTCGGGTGGGCGCTCACCGCGGCAGCGGCGGTGTCGTTCGCGAGGCGGCTGAGCGCGACCGCCTCCTCGGGGGGCAGCGACTGGGTTCCGGGCGGTGTGAGGGCGAGGATGGCGACGTCGATGCCCTGGGCGTCCATGGTGGAGATCCGGCCGGCGCCGAGGTCTTCGAGCCGCCGGCCGGTATCGCCCCGCTTATTGAAGGCGAGGCTCTCGTCAGGGTGGGCGACTGCTTCGAGGGCGGAGGTCAGCTCCGGCAGCATCCAGTGTTCTTCGATGCCGATGAGGGGCATGGTCAGCGTTCCTTCAGGAGGAATGGGGGAGGGGAGGAGGGGTGGCGGGGGCCACGGACACCCGGGCCCCGAACGAGATGTTTCCCGCCATACATGGGCAAAGCTAAGCGGCGCCCTGTTACCTGTCAAGTGATAACTATCAAGTGACAGGTAAAATACACTGAAGGAGTGGACGAGACACAGAAGGCCAGACTGTTCGAGCTGGCCGACCTGATCCTGGCGATCAGCCGGCACCTGCACGCCGCCAAGGCGGACGCGGCGGAGTCATGGACGCCGCTCGAAGCGGCGGTCATGCGTTACATCGACCATCAGCCGGGCGCCACCGCGAGTCAGGCGGCCGAGGCGACGCAGCTCATCTCCAGCAACTTCAGCCGGGCGCTGCGCAAGCTGGAGCAGAAGGAGCTGGTGCGCCGCGAAGCCGACCCCGACGACGCCCGGCGCGTGCGCCTGTATCCGACGCGGAAGGCGGGCGAGAACCTGGGGTATCTCCAGGACGCCTGGAGCCGTCTCCTGGACGAGACCGTGCCCGACGCCGCCGAGGCGGATGCGGTGATCACCACGCTCCGGCGCATCGAGTCGCAGCTCCTCGACCGCACCCGCGCCGCTGCGGACCCTGCCAGGAAGGGCCGGGGCGCGGCGCGGTGACCAGCCACGACGAGGCGGATGGGGCAGATGGGGCTGCGGCCGTCCGGCCGTCGGCCCTTGCCTGGGTGAACCGGCACCTGGAGCCAGGTGAGCGGGTCCTCGGAGCCGAGGTGCTGCGCGGCGGCATCACCGCCGAGATGCGGAGGCTGACCGTCGGCGGGCGGGGCAGGCGGGGCAGGCGGGGCAGGCGGGACGGGGGCACTCGTGATCTGGTGCTGCGGACCTTCGTCGACGTGGAGCACGCCGCGGACCGGCTGCACAGGGAGGCGGGCGCCCTGGCCCTGCTCGTGGGGACCGGTGTGCCGGTTCCCGGGCTCGTCGCGGTCGATCCCGTCGCCGCGCACTGCGAGTACCCGTCGCTTCTCATGACGCATCTCGCGGGCCGGCCGGTCCTTGACGACGAGGGGCTGGAGACGCGCGTCCCTCTGCTGGCCCGTCAGCTCGTGGCGATCCACGCGGTGCGGCCCGCCGAGCGGCCCCGGGGGTATGCGGCGCTGACGACCGCCGACACCGTCGTGATCCCGAGGGGCGCCGACGCGGCGGCATGGGCCGCTGCCATCGACGTGATCCGCGGGCCCGCGCCGCCCTACGAGGGGTGCTTCCTGCACAGGGACTTCCAGCCCGGCAATGTGCTGTTCGACGTGCCGCCCGCAGGACCGGCGGGTGCCCGGCTCACCGGCGTCGTCGACTGGGCGGGGGCGTCCTGGGGGCCGGCGGATCTCGACGTGGCGCACTGCTCCGTCAATCTCGCGCTGCTGCACGGCCCGGCGTGGGGCCTGCGGTTCGCCGAGGCGTACGAGCAGGCGGGCGGGGTGCTGGCCGCGACCGCGGGCGAGCGGCTGTACTGGCGGGTGCGGGACGCCCTGGCGTCCTCGGAAGAGGTGCGGCTGGTGTCGCGGCCGTGGCGGGAGGCGGGGAGGACGGAGCTGACGACGCGAGCCGTGGAGAAGCGGCTGGACGCCTATGTCACCGCCCTGATGGACGCGCCGGAATGAGCCGGGGCGGTCCTGCCCCGTCGGGCACGGCCCGGCCCCAACCGGCCCGGCGGGGTCTTCGCGGGGCGCGGCGTCAGGAGACCAGTGACGGGTGCCGCGCGACGGACGCGACCGGCTGATCCGCGACGGTCCGCTCCTCGACGGTCCGCTCCTCGACGGTTCGTCCCGCGTCGGCTCGCTCCGCCTGGCTGATCTCGGCCCAGACGGCGTCGAGGGACAGGCCGAGGGTGTCGGCGATCGCCGCGATGGTCGGGAAGGCGGGGGTGGCCACGCGGCCGGATTCGATCTTCCGCAGGGTTTCCGGCGAGATCTGCGCGGCGAGCGCCACGTCCAGCATGGAGCGGCAGCCCCGGGCCCGGCGGAGCAGAGCGCCGAGGCGCTCTCCGCGTTCTACTTCGGCGGGGGTGAGCGGCAGCCTGACCATGACCCCACTCTAATACCGGTATAGTTAGACCGGTATAGTTATTGGACGCACCTGAGAGGCCCCCATGATCGAGATCCTGAACTCCGCGCAGCTCGAGCGGGCGAGGGACACCGGCGCCCTGGTCGGGCACATCCTGCACACGCTGAAGCGGCGCAGCACGGTCGGGACGAATCTGCTGGACATCGACCAGTGGGCCAAGGAGATGATCACCGAGGCGGGGGCGCAGTCCTGCTACGTCGACTACGCGCCCTCCTTCGGGCGCGGCCCGTTCGGGCACTACATCTGCACGGCCGTCAACGACGGAGTGCTCCATGGGCTGCCTCACCACTACACGCTGGCGGACGGGGATCTGCTGACTCTCGACCTCGCCGTGGTCAGGGGCGGGGTCGCCGCGGATGCCGCGATCAGCTTCCTGGTGGGCAAGGCCAGGCCCGCGGAGAGCGTCGCGATGATCGAGGCGACCGAACGCGCACTCGCCGCCGGTATCGCCGCCGCCAGGCCCGGGGCACGCACCGGCGACCTCTCCCACGCCATCGGCACGGTCCTCAGCGAGGCGGGCTACCCGGTCAACACCGAGTTCGGAGGCCACGGCATCGGCTCGACCATGCACCAGGACCCGCACATCGCGAACACCGGACGGCCCGGCCGCGGATACAAGCTCCGCCCCGGACTGCTGCTCGCCCTGGAGCCCTGGGTCATGGCCGACACCGCCACACTCGTCACCGACGCCGACGGCTGGACGCTGCGCAGCGCGACGGGCTGCCGGACCGCGCACAGCGAGCACACCATCGCCATCACCGAGGACGGAGCCGAAATCCTCACCCGCCCGACCCGCCCGACCCACCCGACCCGCCCGTAAGGGGCCGATGCCGCTGCCGCGCCGTCCGGACCGGCGGACGGGGCGACGTCACGCAGGGGTGCCGAGCGGCGGGTGTTCGAGCACGCGGGGCTTGTACTCGACGAGCTGGATGCGGCCGTCGAAGGTGCGGTGCTCGATCATCTCCAGGGCGATGTCCGGATAGCCGTCGTAGACGCGTTCTGCCCCCGTGGCCCCGGTGATCACCGGGAACATCACGACCCGGAAGCGGTCCACGAGTCCGGCTCGCAGCAGGGACCGGCACAGGCTGAGGCTGCCGATCGTGCTGAGGAGCCCCGAGCCGCTCGACTTCATGGCGCGGACCGCCTCGACGGCGTCGTCGCGGACGAGCGTGGAGTTGGCCCACTTCAGTGGCTCCCCGAGCGAGGAGGAGAACACCACCTTGGACGCTTGCGTGAGCTCGTCGACGGACGCCTCTTCCTCGGGCCTGAACTCGTCCTGGCCGGTCGGGACCTCGCCCGAGGCGAAGCCCGACATCAGGCGGTAGGTGTTCGCTCCCATCAGGTAGGTGGCCTCGGGCTGCTCGCCGAGCCACGCGAGGTACTCCGGGCCTTCGAGGCCCCAGAAACCGGGCCATCCCTCCCCTGACGCACAGCCGTCGAGGGAGGTGATGAAGTCGACGAGAAGCTCCGACATGGCGGTGTCCCTTCCTTGGGGGCCACGAGTCCCTGGGTGTCACGAGCTTGGACCGGCCGCGAGCCGCATACTCATCGGCCGCGCTGTGCGGTAACGAGAAAACCCATGACGCGGCGGCCGGTCAGGTCGGCACTTGGCGGGGCTGAGCATTCTGGTCGGAGAGCCGGGGGGCCGTCCGCCTGTTCGCCGGGGCCGGCGTGCCGGCCCCGGCGAACAGGGGCAGGGAGGGATTCCGGAATCAATCGGCCTCCCGTTCCACCGGCAGCCACAGCTCGGCATCGGCCTCGCTGCCGTCCGCCGACATTCGCGTGCGAAGGATCTCCGGCCCGGGGCGGCTCCGGTACGGGTTCGACGGGAACCACTCGGTGAACACATCACGCCACAGCGCTTGGACCGCCTCCGGCGCCGGCCCCGAGGTGGTGAAGACCGCCCATGTCCCGGCCGGCACGGGCAGAGTGGCCATGCCCTCCGGCGCGAACGCCGAGGTGACGACCCCGTGGTAGTAGTCGAGGTCGGTGCCCTCCGCCCGGCTGGGATCGAGGCCGTCGCAGACCGCGAGGATGCCGTGCGGCTCCTGGTCGGACAGCGTCTCCAGCAGCTTCCTTGCCTGGTCGCCGGTCCCGCGGACGAAATCGATGATCGCCTGGTTCGGCCCCGAGTGCACGCGCGGCACCCGGGCCTTCGCCCCGACGATGCTGAACTCCGGCTTGCGCACGACGCGGTAGCGCATGCTGCCGCTCCCGTCGACGATGAGGCGGAAGGCCATCCGGGGCTGGGAGCTGAGCGCCGCGCCGGTGCGCCGCGCCTCGCCGGGCCCGACGCCGTGCACCGCGCGGAATGCCCGCGCGAATGCCTCTCCCGAGCCGTACCCGTACCGCACCGCGATCTCCAGCAGCGTCCGCTCACCGGCCAGTACCTCCGCGCCCGCGACGGTCAGCCGACGGCGCCTGATGTACTCCGACAGCGGCATCCCGGCGAGCGCCGAGAACATCCGCCGCAGGTGGTACTCCGAGGTGGCCGCGACCCGCGCCAGCTCGCCCACGTCGACGAAGCCGTCGAGCTGCCGCTCGATGTGCTCCATGGCCTGATTGAGCCGCTCCAGCATGCCCGCCTCCAAGATCCCGGCCGTCGATTCAATCAGGCGCGGCCCTGAACGCCGCACCCGAGAAAGGCGGTGCGGAAAGTGTCGGGTGACCGGGAGGGGCGGCGCCGCACGATAGGGGCATGGACGACACGACCTTGGTATCCCGCTTCCTCCGCGACGGCTTCGTCAAGCTGGAGGGCGCCGTCGCGCCCCGCGTGGCCGCGAGCTGTGCGCGGCTGCTGTGGCGGGAGACGGGCTGCGACCCGGACGACCCGGAGACGTGGACGCGGCCCGTGCACTGGGTCGGCGGGATGGCACAGGGACCGTTCGCCGCCGCACCCAACTCCCCGGCTCTGCACCGGGCGTACGACCTGCTGGTCGGCGCCGGGCGCTGGGAGCAGCGCTACTCGCTCGGCACCTTCCCGCTGCGCTTTCCGCACGAGGAGGAGCCCGATGACGCGGGCTGGCACATCGAGGGCAGCTATGCGGTGGAGGGCGAGACCTGGCCTTTCACCAATCTCCGCTCACACGGCCGGGCCCTGCTGATGCTTTTTCTGTTCAGCGAGGTGGGGGAAGAGGACGCCCCGACCCGGATCCGGGTCGGCTCCCACCTCGACGTGCCGAAGGTGTTGGAGTTGTACGGGGAGGAGGGCGCGAGCGGTCTGGCCATCGCGTCGGACCTCGTAGCGGCATCCGCCCACCGGCCGCTCGCCCTCGCCACCGGTTCGCCGGGTGACGTCTTCCTGTGCCATCCGTTCCTGGTGCACGCGGCGCAGCCGCACCACGGGGCGCGACCGCGCTTCATGGCCCAGCCGCCGCTGATGCCGGCAGCGCCGTACGAACTGGAGCGGGCCGACGGCGCGTACTCACCCGTAGAGACCACGATCCGCCGGGGCCTGGGACGGGCCACCTCCGGTCCTGGCGGGGAGGACGCCGGACCCGCCGATTAGCGCGCTCAGTCACAGGTGTGACCGAGAACTTTGGTTGGCGAATCATGGTTCTGAGAGGCGCAGGTCGGGAGCGAGTGGAGACTTCTTGTTGACGAATCATGAGAGGGATAGTTGGCAAATCTTGCCAGAGGATGGTCACTCTGCGTGAGTAAGGTTGTAGGTGCTCCGGCGTCAGCGGGGATGACTGAAAGGTTGGGGCCAGAGTGCTGGACTCCGTGTCGTGGGAGAGGCGAGCGGCCCGCTCCCGCCTGTGCTGTACGAGGCAGTATCGGAGGCGATCGGCTCTCTTTGTCCTCTCAGTCGTCGTCCTTGCGGCTGATGCGGCGGGTTCTCAGCAGACCGATGCGCTCGGTGCGGTAGCCGACAGCCGTCAGTGCTTTGACACCGCGTTCCTCAAGGTTGCGCCACTTCTCGCCGCTGGCTTCGACGGCCTCGCGCACGGTCTTCCGCATCCCCTTGGGGACGGACTCCATCAGCTGTGGCAGGTACTGGAGGGCGAATTCGGCGGATCCCTGATTGGCCTCCAACATGGGCAGGAGGATCGCCTGGATCAGGTCGCGGCGGGCAGCTGGATTCGTGACATTCGCGGTCTCCCACAATTCGAGCACGGAGCGGCGGTCGGGATTCCTGGACGCACGGGGGTACCGCTCGGTCAGCAGCTCGGCCGTAAGGGCGTCCGGGAGCGACGGCCATCCAGCTGAGACCAGCGTCTGTGCCGGTAGACGTGTGCCCGGGCCTCCCAGCAGATCTCTCCAGAAGCTGGCCTGGTCCTGAGTGGGCAGAGCAGCCAGCCGGGATGCCACTGCCTGAAGGAGGGCGGCGTCGGTCTGCATCGGTGAGGACTGTCGCATGCCTGCCGAGACGGTCTTGAACAGCTCTGGTGCCGAAGGCTGTTCGAGCGCGATCCACGTGGCCAGTGTTTCGCCGGAGTCGGCGGGACAGCGGCGGGTGTGATTGGCCATGTCAGCCGCTGTCGGCAACGGCTGAAGACCGTCTCTGTCGACACCGCCGGTCATCAGCAGATGGCGAGTGCGGACCCGCAGACGAGTGTGCTCATCCCCAGGCAGCCAGCCCCCTTCGTCGAGGGCGATTGCCAGAGCGCGGGCCTCCTCGGAGTCCAACGGGGCGGAACCGGGAGAACCCAGGTCGCGCAGGCAGTCGTTAACGAGGGACTCGATGTAGGTCATGATCGCGCTGCCGTCCGCAACCAGAAGGTCATCCCCGTTGGTGAGGAGTTCGGTGACAGCTGCGGTCTGGTGGCGGAGGAAGGAGGCGCGCTCCAGTAGTCCGCTGTTCTCCAGGGGCCGCAGCACGTCGAGCAACCGGAGCTGCTCCGTGGCTTCCTCGTCGGTCGTGGGACGGGACAGCGAGGGTAGGACGAATGGCGTGATGTGCGCATGGCGGCCTGGGGGCTGGTCGTCGAAGAGCCGCATAAAGCTGTCCGCGGCTCGGCCGATCTCCTCGGGCTTCGGGGCGTCGTGGAGGTTGCTGGTCAGCCTCCACAGCTCCTTCAACGGGGCGTCGAACCCGGTGGTCATTCCGGCGATGGGTGATCGCGGATCCAGCAGACCCAGCCATGCCGGCCAGGAGCTGATCGTGCGCCGCTGAACGCTTGAGAGTACGGCCCGAGCCAAAGCAGTGTCCCGCACGAGGGGGATGACGTCGGCGTGCCGTTCGACGATGTTCAGGCCCAGTCTGCTGTTCAGCGCCAGCAGCAGTCCCACGACGGCGTGCGCCGCGTCAGGGCTATCCTCGCACCAGTGCCCCAGAAGCTCCTCCAGCCTCCGCAACGCCTGGGCGGGAGACTTCGGTTCCGGAGACTGAGCCGATGAGACAGCTGTCGGCTGCTCCTGCGCTCTCTCCCATTCTTCGTGCTTCTCGATCAGTGTCCGAAGTTCCTTGACGGCGTGGGGCCCGACCTGCTCCATGAGGATCGCCGCTTGAGAAGAGGAAAGCTCGACAAGCATGTCGGCCAGGTCCTCTTCCTCGCCCAGCAGATGGTGCGACACCAACTGTTGAACGAGAGCAAGGTCTGCTGCCAGCGCTGGCTCGACGTGGCGCATCACCATGGCGGCTGTGGCGGAACTGTCCCGGACGGCAGAGTGCCGTAGGACGATCGTGCGCATTGCGACCGCTGCCGGTCGATCACTCGCCAGTGCTAGCCGCCAGCACCCGGGCAGTATCTCGTCCGGAAGTGCGTGGGGGGAGTTCGTCAGGACCGGGGCAAGTGTCTCGACCGCGGTGTCCGCCGTGCCGTCCAGGGAGACGGCTTCGTCACAGCAGACGGCCAGGACGGCGTGGGCGACGTTCTCCTCCTCCAGACCGATCGCGTTTCGCGCCTGCTGGAGGAGCAGAGCCAGTGCGGCCGATCGGTCCTCGGCCGGAAGGCTGCTGATGGAGGCGAGCACCGCGTCGATCTCGGCGTTCTGGGCCTGCTGCTCAAGCGTCTCGGCCACCGTGGCGGACAACCTGAACACGCTGCCGCTGGTCTCCATGAAGATCAGGTCGCGGCCAGGGCCTGGCACGTTCCGTGTCTTCCGGAGATAGGCCACGAGTTGCTGGCCGTGGTGCTTTCGGACGTCGACCGCCTTCTTGTCCCTGCCTTCGTCGTTCGCGCGCTCGTCAAGGTCTTCGGAGACGCTGAGATGCTGGTCGACGGCTCCGTCAAGGTTCGCGTAGCGGCGGGCAGCCTCCTTGACCTGCTCGCTCACGCCGAAACCCAGATCGGCCTCGGAATTGGCAACGAGCGCCAGCACGAAGGGTCCCAGCCGGTGGTCGAGCCGTAGATCCCTCGCAAACAGCGGGAACTCCACCCGAAGACAGACCAGTTTGGCAATCTCCTCGACCCGTTCGGCGGCGTCGATCTCCAACAGTCCGTCCGCGGCCCGCCGCTGAGCCAGACGGTATGTAAGGACGAAGGTGTTCAACAGAGCCTTGACCCGGCGGGGACTGCGCACATGCGAAGGCACGAGAACACTCACCACCAGATTGACGTCCACCGCCGCCCACACACCACCCCGCCCGCGCACCAGATCAGCGGCGAAGTTGGTCACCTTCGGCACCAGCAACGGAGGAAGACTGAGCTGGTACTGGAACACCTTGTCCAGGTAACCGCTTCCGCTGCTGTAGTACGGGTTGACGACGTCTGCGGGCGTGGCCTGTTCCAGAGCACGTGTGAGCGCTTCTTCCAGAACCTGTTGGTCGGCGGCGACGACGAAGACGCAGCGATCGGCTCCCAGGAACGTGCGCAAGGCGTCCAACGTCGCCACGACATCGGAGGGCTTGCAACGGTCCAGCTCATCGACGAACACGACGAGCCGCTCTACTTGGGAGCATGCGACGAGGTCGGCGAAGAGTTGTTCGAACTGCTCATCGCTATCGGCCGCTTCTGTCGTGTGCTCGCGCGTGAGCGTCCGCGAGACCAGGACCATCAGGGCCGTCAGCAGGGCGGCCGGCGCAAGGCCCGCCTTTAGCGCTCCAGTCAACATGTCGGCGAACGTCGGCCGGAAATCCCCTCCGCGCAGCCAGGCGAAGAGCGCCATGGCAACGGCGAAGAAGGCGACAACAGCGCCGAACAGGCAGCCGAACATCGCCAGGAGGCGCCACACGGCGCCCGACTCGAACTGAACCTTTACGGCGACCCGACCGCCGTAGAGCTCATCGTGGAACTTCGCGTCCTTGATCCCTAGAGCGGTGGCGACCGCGATGATGAAGTTCCTCCGCAATGGGTTCTCCGCGTACTTGAAGGCGTCGAACCGCACGAAGCGTACGTCCCGCCGCTTTTCAAGCAGTGCCTTCAGCAGGTTGCCCACCCCCGACTTACCGCTGCCCCACGGCCCCCATACAGCGATGTTGGTCGGTGTGGGAACGGAGAGCACCACGTCGTACAACTGCTCGGCGATGTGACCGTGAGCCAGCCGATCACCATGAACGTTGTCGACCTCGCGGTCCTGGATCAGGTCGTCCGGCTCCATATGGCTGTTGTCCCTTTGTGCCACTGCCGCCCCGTTCTCGAGCTCTGTGCCCACGTTTCTGAAGTGCACGGTCTGCACCGGTACTTCACCGGGGCAACACAATAAACGGCACTACTGACAACAGATCCCCTCAACATCCGCGATCGGCTGGCAGGCGAGAGTCAACTGTGGGCGTTCCTGTATCAGCGTCCGGGTGTTTCGGTCATGCCCTGCTGACCGCTGCGCCTTTGGCCTCATACCTCGCGCGAACTGCGACGCCGCCGACTCGGCACCTGGACCGGCTACCACGCGAGCATTCGCAGAAGTGCCGTCGTGCTCGCCGATTTCATTCTGGAGGCGATCCAAGCCGCGACTGAGCAACTGACCGTGGTCGGGGACCAGACGATCACGATGCGCTGCTGCCTCACCGTCGAATCTGATGTAGCCCCCGTTGACCAGGTGCACAGGAAACGATCATGAAGAGCGTGGGAAATGGCCTTTTGCGCTGCCTCGAACCCCCTGGTCACGTAGATTTCGTCGGCGACCCTGGCGGTCATGTCCCTTGTTGTGGTGTAAGGGATCAATCGGTCGGCTTGTTCGTGGTGCGGGGTAGCGCGGGGGCGCGGTCGAGGAGCTCGGGGTAGAGCTCACTCATGCTGCCTTGGGGCATGTAGCGGCGCGGGAAGGCGATCCATTCGTCATGCTTTTCGAAGAGCGCGGCACTGGTCAGCCGCTCCAGGGCAGGCGGGTTGGGGAATACCTGAACGATGTCGGCGCGGCGCTTGATCTCGCGGTTGATGCGCTCCAGCGGGTTCGTGGACTGGATCTTCTTCCAGTGGCGGGGTGGGAGGTCCGCGAACGCGGTCAGGTCCTCCTTCGCCTCCAGGAGCATCGTCCTGACCTTGGGGAACTGGCCGCCGAGCATGTCGGCGACGGTGTCGAGCTGAGTGCGCACGAGTTCGGCGATGGGCTGGGTGAATACGGTGCGGATGGTGGCGGCGACCAGGCCGGAGTGGTTGTCAGAGATCACCGGGCGGACGCCCGTGAGGCCTCGCTTGCGCAGGGAGCGCAGGAACTCCTTCCAGAACGTTTCGGTCTCGTTGTCGCCGACCATGAGGCCGAGGACTTCCCGTCCGCAGTCCTCGGTGATCCCGGCGGCAATGACGACGGCCTGAGAAACGATCTGGTGGTTCACCCGCACTTTGTAGTACGTGGCGTTCAGGTGGAGGTAGAGGAAGCGGGCGTGATCCAGCGGGCGGCTCCTGAAGGCGGTCAGTGCCTCGTCCAGGGCGGCGCAGATCCGCGGGACCTCGCTCTTGGTGATCCCGCTGTCCCCGTCCAGGGCCTTGGCCAGGTCATCCATGCTGCGGGTGGACACGCTGTGCACGTACGCCTCCATGATGACGGCGTAGAGGGTCTGGTCGATACGGCGCCGACGCTCCAGCAGGCTGGGGAAGAAGGTCCCGGTCCGCAGCTTGGGGATCTCCAGGCCCAGGTCGCCGGCCTGTGTGGTCAGCGTTCTTGTCCCGGTGGCCGGTACGGGACTCGGTCCGCTCGTTCCATTCCGTCTGGCCCACGTGCCCACAACGGCGCCGCCGGCCGACACGGAGGGGCGTTCTCCGTTACTGATCGCAACGCAGTGTTTCTCCGTTACTGATCGCAACGCAGTGTTACGGGATCGTGATTAAGATTCGCCAACTAGCGCGCTCGTGTGCCAACTAGAAGTCTCGGTTACAACAGACTCTCAGGTGCCCCTCGCGCCCCTCGTTGCATAAAACTGTTGCACTACGTATAGTCATGCCATCGACGAGGAGGGTTCGATGGCAGTGCGAGCAGCGGTAGCGGGAGCCAGTGG
The DNA here is from genome assembly GCF_053611545.1 of Streptomyces sp. NPDC054796. Taxonomy (NCBI): domain Bacteria; kingdom Bacillati; phylum Actinomycetota; class Actinomycetes; order Kitasatosporales; family Streptomycetaceae; genus Streptomyces; species Streptomyces sp. NPDC054796. The sequence goes on from NZ_JBSHAO010000006.1 coordinate 216,209, forward strand.
CTACGCGGGGGGTGAGGTGCTGCGCCTGCTGGCGGGGCATCCGGAGGTCGAGGTCGGGGCCCTGACGGGGAACTCCAACGCGGGCCAGCGCCTCGGCGCGCTCCAGCCGCACCTCACGCCTTACGCCGACCGCGTGCTGGAGCCGACCACCACGCAGGCCCTCGCCGGGCACGACGTCGTCTTCCTCGCGCTGCCGCACGGGCAGTCGGCGGCCGTCGCCGAGGAGCTGGGCGACGGGGTGCTCGTCGTGGACTGCGGCGCGGACTTCCGGCTCACGGACGCGGCCGACTGGGAGAAGTTCTACGGCAGCCCGCACGCCGGGGCCTGGCCGTACGGCCTCCCCGAGCTGCCCGGGGCCCGCGCCGCGCTCCAGGGGTCCAAGCGGGTCGCGGTCCCCGGCTGCTATCCCACCGCCGTCTCGCTCGCGCTCTTCCCCGCCTACGGGGCCGGGCTCGCCGAGCCCGAGGCCGTGGTGGTCGCGGCGACGGGCACGTCGGGCGCCGGCAAGTCGCTCAAGCCGCATCTGCTGGGCAGCGAGGTCATGGGCTCGATGAGCCCGTACGGCGTCGGCGGCGTGCACCGGCACACCCCGGAGATGAGCCAGAACCTCTCCGCCGCGGCCGGGGAGCGGGTCAGCGTCTCCTTCACCCCGACCCTCGCGCCCATGTCCCGCGGCATCCTCGCCACGTGCAGCGCCAAGGCCAGGCCCGGCGTGACGGGGGAGAGCCTGCGGGCCGCGTACGAGAAGGCGTACCAGGACGAGCCCTTCGTCACCCTGCTCCCCGAGGGCCAGTGGCCGGCGACGGCCTCGGTGCAGGGCTCCAACAGCGTTCACCTCCAGGTCGCGTACGACGAGGACGCGGGACGCCTCATCGTCATCAGCGCCGTCGACAACCTCACCAAGGGCACGGCGGGCGGCGCGGTGCAGAGCATGAACCTCGCCCTCGGCCTCCCCGAGGGCCTGGGCCTCCCCACGGTCGGGGTCGCCCCGTGAACACCGGCACCCCCGTGCACAGCGGCGCCCCCATGTCCGGAGGCACCCCCGTGTCCGACGGCACCCGTACGACGAGCGGCCTTGTACCGCCGCACCCCGCGGCCGGAGCAGTCGCGGCCGGAGCAGCGAACGGAGAAGCACAGTGAGCGTGACAGCGGCGAAGGGATTCACGGCGGCGGGCATCGCGGCCGGGATCAAGGACAGCGGCGGGGCGGACCTCGCCCTCGTCGTCAACAACGGGCCGCGCCGTGCCGCAGCGGGCGTCTTCACCAGCAACCGCGTCAAGGCGGCGCCGGTCCTGTGGTCGGAGCAGGTGCTCAAGGGCGGCCAGGTCTCCGCCGTGGTCCTCAACTCGGGCGGCGCCAACGCCTGCACCGGAGCCCCCGGCTTCCAGGACACCCACGCCACCGCCGAGAAGGCCGCCGAGGCGCTGGGGCACAGCGCGGGCGAGGTCGCCGTCGCCTCCACGGGGCTGATCGGCACCCGGCTGCCCATGGACAAGCTGCTGCCCGGCGTGGACAAGGCCGTCGCCGCGCTCTCCGCGCACGGCGGCGAGAAGGCGGCCATCGCCATCAAGACCACCGACACCGTGCACAAGACCGCCGTGGCCGAGGGCGCGGGATGGACCGTCGGCGGCATGGCCAAGGGCGCGGGCATGCTGGCGCCGGGGCTGGCCACCATGCTCGTCGTGCTGACCACGGATGCCGAGCTGGACCAGCCGGAGCTGGACCGGGCGCTGCGCGCCGCCACCCGTACGACCTTCGACCGGATCGACTCGGACGGCTGCATGTCCACCAACGACACGGTGCTGCTGCTGTCCTCCGGGGCTTCCGGGGTCACCCCTGAGTACGCGGAGTTCGCCGAGGCCGTCCGCACGGTCTGCGACGACCTCGGCCAGCAGCTCATCCGCGACGCGGAGGGCGCCTCCAAGGACATCCGCGTCGAGGTCGTGGGCGCGGCCAGCGAGGAGGACGCCGTGGAGGCGGGGCGCTCCATCGCCCGCAACAACCTCCTCAAGTGCGCCCTGCACGGAGAGGACCCGAACTGGGGGCGGGTCCTCTCCGCGATCGGCACGACGTCGGCCGCCTTCGAGCCCGACAAGCTGAACGTCGCCATCAACGGCGTCTGGGTCTGCAAGGACGGCTCCGTCGGCGAGGACCGCGAGCTGGTGGACATGCGCTTCCGCGAGGTCCGCATCACCGCAGACCTGGCCGCCGGGTCCGAGTCCGCCGTCATCTGGACGAACGACCTCACCGCCGACTACGTCCACGAGAACAGCGCGTACAGCTCATGAGCACACGCAAACACACCGCCCTCCCCAAGGCCCGCACCCTCATCGAGGCGTTGCCCTGGCTGACGCGGCACAACGGCAAGACCGTCGTCATCAAGTTCGGCGGCAACGCCATGGTCGACGAGGACCTCAAGTCCGCCTTCGCGCAGGACGTGGTCTTCCTGCGGCACGCCGGGCTGCGCCCGGTCGTCGTGCACGGCGGCGGCCCGCAGATCAGCGCGCAACTGGAGAAGCTGGGCCTGGAGTCGGAGTTCAAGGCCGGGCTGCGGGTGACCACCACCGAGACGATGGACGTCGTACGGATGGTCCTGGCCGGGCAGGTCCAGCGCGAGCTGGTCAACCTGCTCAACCAGCACGGCCCCCTCGCCGTCGGCATGACCGGCGAGGACGCGCACATCATGGCGGCCACCCAGCACTACGCGGACATCGACGGCGAGCGGGTGGACATCGGCCGGGTCGGCGAGATCGCCTCCATCGAGACCGGCGCCATACAGGCGCTGCTCGACGACGGACGCATCCCCGTCGTCTCCTCCATCGCGCGCAGCGCCGACGAGGGGGACACGGGCGTCTACAACGTCAACGCCGACACGGCCGCCGCCGCGCTCGCCGCGGGCCTGGGCGCCGAGACGCTGATGGTCCTCACCGACGTCGAGGGCCTGTACGCGGACTGGCCCAGCAGCGACGACGTGATCAGCGAGCTGACGGCCACCGAGCTGGAGAAGCTGCTGCCTGGCCTGGCCAGCGGCATGGTGCCCAAGATGGAGGGCTGCCTGTACGCGGTGCGCAACGGCGTACGGACGGCACGCGTCCTCGACGGGCGCGTCCCGCACTCCATCCTGCTGGAGATCTTCACCGACGAGGGGATCGGCACGATGGTCGTGCCGGACAAGACCGACGAGGCAGTGCCCGGCAAAACCGGGCCCGACAAGGCCGGGCCGGGCGAGGCCGACACGAACGAGGGGGACGAGGCGGCATGAACACGACCACCGGAACCGGCGCCAACGCGGCGCTCACGCGCCGCTGGCAGTCCACACTGATGGACAACTACGGCACCCCCCGCGTCCCCCTCACCCACGGCGAGGGCGCCACCTTCTGGGACGCGCAGGGCAAGTCCTACACCGACTTCGTCGGCGGCATCGCCGTGAACGCGCTGGGCACCGCGCACCCCGCGGTGGTCCGCGCCGTCTCGGACCAGGTCGCCACCCTCGGCCATGTCTCCAACCTCTTCATCGCCGAGCCCCCGGTCCTCCTCGCCGAACGGCTGCTGGAGCTGGCCGGGCGGCAGGGCCGGGTCTTCTTCTCCAACTCGGGTGCGGAGGCGGTCGAGGCCGCCTTCAAGATCGGCCGCCGCACGGGCCGTACCCACATGGTCGCGACCGACGGCGGCTTCCACGGCCGCACCATGGGCGCCCTGGCACTGACGGGTCAGCCCGGCAAGCAGGCACCCTTCGCGCCGCTGCCCGGCGAGGTCACCCACGTCCCCTACGGCGACGTCGAGGCACTGCGCGCCGCGGTCACCGAGGAGACCGCGCTGTTCATCGTCGAGCCGGTCCAGGGTGAGAACGGCGTCGTCGTCCCGCCGGAGGGCTATCTCGCGGCTGCCCGCGAGATCACCCGGGCGACGGGCACGCTGCTCGTCGTCGACGAGATCCAGACCGGCATCGGCCGCACGGGCCACTGGTTCGCCTGCCAGGCGCAGGGCGTCGAGCCCGATGTCGTCACCCTGGCCAAGGGCCTGGGCGGCGGGCTGCCCATCGGCGCCACCCTCGCCTTCGGCGAGGCGGCCGAGCTGTTCACCCCCGGCCAGCACGGCACGACCTTCGGCGGCAACCCCGTCTCCTGCGCGGCCGGGCTGGCCGTGCTGGAGACGATCGCGGACGAGGATCTGCTGGCACACGTCAAGCGCATGGGCGCCCGGCTCCGCGAAGCGGTCACGGCGCTCGGACACCCGCTCGTGGACCATGTCCGCGGTGCGGGGCTGCTGCTGGGTATCGTGCTCACCGAACCCGTCGCACCAAGGGTGCAGCAGGTGGCTCAGGACGAGGGCTTCCTGGTGAACGCGGTCGCGCCCGGCGTCGTCCGGCTCGCGCCCCCGCTGATCATCGGCGAGGACGAGGTGGACGCGCTCGTGCGCGCCCTGCCGGGCATCCTCGACGCGGCCGCCGACGGAGACCGACAAGCCGAAGGGGAACGGGGATGACGAGCGGGGAGAGCGGCCGAGGACCCGAGCCGGACGCGAACACGGACACCGATCCGGAGGCGGGGAACGGACACCAGGCGGGCCAGGCCGTGCCGCAGACGCGCATGGCACGGCACCGCCGGATAGTCGACATCCTCAACCGCCAGCCCGTCCGCTCCCAGAGCCAGCTCGCCAAGCTCCTCGCCGACGACGGTCTGACCGTCACCCAGGCCACGCTCTCGCGCGACCTGGACGAGCTGGGCGCCGTCAAGATCCGCAATACGGGCGGCGAGCTGATCTACGCGGTGCCCAGCGAGGGCGGCTTCCGCACCCCGCAGGCGCCGCTCGGCGAGTCGGCGAAGGAGGAGCGGATGCGCCGCCTCTCCGGCGAGCTGCTCATCTCGGCCGAGGCGTCTGCCAACCTCGTCGTCCTGCGCACCCCGCCGGGCGCGGCACAGTTCCTGGCCTCGGCCATCGACCAGGCCGAGCTGCACGCGATCCTCGGCACGATCGCGGGCGACGACACGCTGCTGCTGATCAGCCGCGACCCGGACGGCGGCCGGTCCCTGGCCGAGCACCTGCTGAGCCTGGCGCAGAACGAGCGGTAGCGGCCGGTGACGGCGCGCCCTCGCGCCGTGTGGCGTCGCGCGACGTACGGTCACGCGCGCCCGTGTGCGGTCTCGCGCCGTACGTCGCTGTGCTGCGTCGTGTGACGTGCGGTCTCGTGCCGTGCCGTCGTCGACGCTGGTCAGCGGCCCGCTACCGGCGGCCGGTGCCCGGCGGCCGAGAGGACGCCGGGCACCACCGCCCCCCCCGGCTCATGGCCCGGTCAGCGCTTGCGCGAGAACCACGCCGCGGCCAGCGCGCCCGAGATGTTGTGCCAGACCGAGAAGACGGCGGCGGGGAGCGCGGCCAGCGGGCTGAAGTGGGCCGTGGCGAGCGACGCGGCGAGCCCGGAGTTCTGCATGCCGACCTCGAAGGCCATCGCGCGGCTGGCCGGTTCGCCCAGGCGGCTGATCCGTCCCGCGCCGTAGCCCAGCGCGAGCCCCAGCCCGTTGTGCAGCACCACGGCCAGGAACACCATCCCGGCGGCCGACTTGATGGCGTCCGCGCTGCCCGCGACCACCACGGTGACGATCACCGAGATGGTCAGCGCTGACAGCCACGGCAGCACGGGCAGCGCCTTGGTCACATACCGGCCGGCGAGCAGCCGCACGACCAGCCCCGCGAGTACCGGCAGCAGCACGGTCTTGAGGATGTCGGTGACCATCGAGCCCGCGTCGACGGGCAGGAACTCGCCCGCGAGCAGCAGCGTCAGCGGCGGGGTGATGAGCGGGGCCAGCACGGTGGAGACGGTCGCGACGGAGACGGAGAGCGCCACGTCGCCTCGGGCGAGGTACGTCACGACGTTGGACGCGGTGCCGCTCGGCGCGCAGCCCACCAGGATGACGCCCGCGGCGAGCTGCGGCGACAGATTCAGCCCCGTGGCGACGAGCCACCCCAGTCCCGGCATGATCACGTAGTGCGCGACGAGGCCGAGCCCGACCGCCCACGGGCGCTTGGCCACGCCCTTGAAGTCCTCCGGCGTCATGGTCACGCCCATGCAGAACATGACCACGCCCAGCAGATACGGGACGGCCTCGGCCCCGCCGGAGAAGGTGCCCGGGCTGATCATCCCGGCGGCTCCGGCGAGGAGAACCAGCAGGGGGAAGACGGTGACGGCGCGCCGCGCCGAGCGGGCGTCGCCGGAGGTGTCCGGGGTACCTGGGGTGTTGGAGTCTTGGCTCGTTTGTTCGGTTCGCACCGCGCGATGGAACGCCTGATGAGGGCCTTTGTGCAAACTCGTCTCGCGATGCGGCCCTCGGCGGGGCCTCCCGGGCCGCCCGCCCCGCTGTCCCGCGAGCCCCCTGTTGACCTACGGCTCGTCCTACGGCTCGTCCTACGGTTCGTCCTACGGCGTGGGCGGCAGCGGGAGCGGCAGCCCCGGCAGCCCGTCCATGCTCGTGGCGATGTGCTCCTTCTTCTGGAAGTACGCGTCCAGCGTCTCGTCCGTCTCCCGCGCGAAGCGCGAGCCGTGCAGCGTCCTGTCCTCGTCGTACGTCATGAACGGCACCGCGAAGCCGCACGTGTCCCGGATCAGCTCGGCGCTCACCACGATGACCGCGCGCAGCCCGTGCCGTGACGGGTCGATGCCGGGGAAGTGCGCGAGCAGGTCCGTGAACCGGGGGTCGTCGCGGAAGACGGGCTCACCGCGCCCGTGCACGCGCAGGATGTTGGGCGGCCCCTGGAAGGCGCACCACATCAGCGTGATGCGGCCGTTCTCGCGCAGGTGCGCGATGGTCTCCGCGTTGCTGCCCGCGAAGTCGAGGTACGCGACGGTGTGCTCGTCCAGCACCGCGAGGGAACCAGTGAGGCCCTTGGGGGAGAGGTTGACGGTTCCGTCGCCGTCCAGCGGGGCCGTGGCGGTGAAGAAGACGGGCTGCTCGTCGATGAAGGACCGCAGCCGGTGGTCTATTCGCGTGTAGGTCTTTCCCATGACGCGAGTATGCGCCGGGCGCCTCCCGTCCATGCCCGAGCCGCTTCGGGGGTGCGGGTTCCGCGCGTGCCCTGCACGCTGGGGGCATGAGCGAGAAGAGCCCGCGGGTGCGGGTCAGGCGCGTGTACGAGGAGCCCGGCGCTGACGACGGCGTCAGGGTGCTGGTGGACCGGCTGTGGCCGCGCGGCCTGGCGAAGGCGGAAGCGGAACTGGACGCCTGGGACAAGGACGTCGCGCCGTCCACCGAGCTGCGCGAGTGGTACGGGCACGACCCGGACCGCTTCGAGGAGTTCGCCGAGCGCTACCGCGCTGAGCTGTCCGGGCCCGCGGGGCAGGAGGCACTCGGGCGGCTGCGGGAGCGCGCGGGCCGGGGCCCGCTGACCCTGCTGACGGCGACGAAGGACCTCGCGCACGGGCACGCGGGCGTGCTCGCCGAGCAGCTCGGCGAGGCGGACTGAGCGGTCTAAAGGAGTCGGCCCAGCCGGGCCCGGCCGCGCCACCGGGCGTGCCCGGTGGCGCTTCACCTCGTGTGTCACCTCGTGTGTCACCTCGCGCGTCTCCTCACATCTCGCGTTCGCCGTGCCGGAACGGCTTGGAGGGCTCGCGCGCGCTGTCGGGGGAGACGGGGGAGCCGCCCCTGCCGGGCTCGGGGCGGTCGGGCCTGGCGCCCTCCGCGTCGCCCGGGGTCGGCTCGGCGCCCCGGTCCAGCTCGCGCAGCCGGGCCGCGAGCACCTCGGTCACCTGGGGCCGGCCCGCGTGCCCCCGCTCGTGTTCCAGCAGCCGGTTCACGTCCTCCCGGGACAGCGGCCTGACGCGGTGCTCGATGCTCGCGGCGGGCAGCTCGTCGTAGTCGGGCAGCGGCAGGTCCTGTCCAGTCATGCCTGTGACCTCCTGTGGCGTGGGAGACGGCGTGAGAAACCTCTGTTGCGGCCTCCCTGTCCAGTGTGATCACCCTCTCCCCGCGCGCCAGCCGGGGAGCGCGTTGACGAAACATGCAGGGGAATGCATACTTATGCCCTGTCGCGTTCAGCGCCCTGACGCCCCTTCCAGCACGCACCCGCAAGGAGCACCCGATGACCCAGGACCCGCAGACCTCCGGCGGCGGCGACGACGTACGGCTGTGGGGCGGGCGGTTCGCCGACGGTCCTTCCGAGGCGCTGGCCAAGCTCTCGGCCTCCGTCCACTTCGACTGGCGGCTCGCCCCGTACGACATCGCGGGCTCCCGCGCGCACGCGCGCGTGCTGCACAAGGCCGGGCTGCTCACCGCCGACGAGCTGGAGCGGATGCTGGCCGGTCTCGACCAGCTCGAACAGGACGTGGCCGACGGCTCCTTCACCGGCACCATCGCCGACGAGGACGTGCACACGGCCCTGGAGCGCGGCCTGCTGGAGCGGCTCGGCCCTGACCTCGGCGGCAAGCTGCGCGCGGGCCGGTCGCGCAACGACCAGGTCGCGACCCTCTTCCGCATGTACCTTCGGGACCACGCCCGGTTGATCGGCGGGCTGCTCACGGAGCTCCAGGAGGCGCTGGTCGGGCTGGCCGAGGCGCACCCCGACGTCGCGATGCCGGGGCGCACCCACCTCCAGCACGCGCAGCCGGTGCTGTTCGCGCACCATGTGCTCGCGCACGCGCAGGCGCTGGGCCGGGACGCCGAGCGGCTGCGGCAGTGGGACACGCGCACCGCGGTCTCGCCGTACGGCTCTGGCGCGCTCGCCGGTTCCTCGCTCGGGCTCGACCCGGAGGCCGTCGCCGCCGACCTCGGCTTCGAGTACGGTTCCGCGGCCAACTCCATCGATGGGACGGCCTCGCGGGACTTCGTCGCCGAGTTCGCCTTCGTCACGGCGATGATCGGGGTCGACCTCTCGAAGATCGCCGAGGAGATCATCCTCTGGAACACGAAGGAGTTCTCCTTCGTCACCCTCCACGACGCGTTCTCCACCGGTTCGTCGATCATGCCGCAGAAGAAGAACCCGGACATCGCGGAGCTGGCCCGCGGCAAGTCCGGGCGGCTGATCGGCAACCTCACGGGGCTGCTGGCCACGCTCAAGGCGCTGCCGCTCGCGTACAACCGCGACCTCCAGGAGGACAAGGAGCCCGTCTTCGACTCCTGCGACCAGTTGGAGATCCTGCTGCCCGCCTTCACGGGGATGATGGCGACGCTGACGGTCAACCGCGAGCGGATGGCCGAACTCGCGCCCGCCGGCTTCTCGCTGGCCACGGACGTGGCCGAGTGGCTGGTGAAGCAGGGCGTGCCGTTCCGGGTGGCGCACGAGGTCGCGGGCGAGTGTGTGAAGGTCTGCGAGCGCGAGGGGATCGAGCTGGACCAGCTCACCGACGCGCAGTTCGCCGAGATCTCCCCGCATCTGACGCCCGAGGTCCGCACGGTCCTCGATGTCCCCGGCGCGCTGGCCTCCCGGGACGGGCGCGGCGGCACGGCGCCCTCGGCGGTCGCCGTACAGCTCGCGGAGATCAAGTCGGACCTGGCGCACCAGCGGGAGTGGGCGGCACTGCCGCTCGTGCGGCGCCGCGCCTGACGGCGCGGGCGCGCGGCGGTTGACGGGGCGGCGCGGCATGGTGGGCGGTGTCCGGGGCAGGTGATCATGCGCACGATCACACCTTGGAGACACCAGAAATGAAAAAGGCATCATTCGTCGTAGCCGCCCTCGTGCTCGGAGCCATCGGCGTCACCGGGTCCTCGGTCACCTCGGCCGTCGCCGACAAGCGCCCCGAGCCCGTCGTCCAGGACGCGTTCGACCCGCTCGGCTCGCCGATGCACGAGATACGCCGCGACGGCCGCACCGTCCACTTCAGCGACACCGGCGAACAGGACGCCAAGCCCGTACTGTTCATGGGCGGCACCGGGACCACGGCGCGTGCCTCCGGGATGACGGACTTCCTGCGCACCACCCGCGAGAATCTCAAGCTGAGACTCATCTCCGTCGAGCGCAACGGCTTCGGGGACACCGAGTACGACGGGTCGCTCGGCTTCGCCGACTACACCCGCGACGTGGCGGCCGTGCTCGACGAACTCGGCGTCGAGAAGGCCCCCGTGATCGCCATCTCCGGCGGCGGCCCCTACGCCGCGCACTTCGCGGCAGAGCGCCCCGAGCGGGTCTCCGCGCTCCATCTCGCCGCCGCCTCGCCGCCCTACGGGCCCACCTCGTCCTTCTGCGGCCTCGGCGAGGACGAGCAGCGCGCGCAGGTCGCCGAGCAGATCCGCGACCCGCGCGAGTGGTGGGCCTTCGGCAAGGACAGCCCCGTCGCGGACATCCCCGGCTTCACCGACAACGCCGAGGAGGACGGCGCCCGCTCGTACTACCTGCGGGGCCAGAAGGGCGACCCCTCGGCGCAGGTCCACGAGCAGCGGCTCTACTGCCGGCGCCCTGGCCCCGACCTCTCGGGGTTCGCGGGGCCCGCGTACGTCTACACCGGCATGCAGGACACCACCGTGCCGCCCTCCGCACAGAAGCTGTGGAGCGAGAAGCTGCCGGGCGAGCCGACCGTCCGCCGCTACGAGGACTCCGGGCACGACGTGCAATACCGGCACTGGGACCAGATCCTGCTGGACCTCGCCGGGTACGCGGACCGCACGGCCGTCTGCGTGGGCGGGAAGACCAGGGTGCCCAGCGCGGAGACGGCTGAGCGGCTGATCGAGAAGGGCGCCGGAGTGGGGAGCTGCGCCTGGCGTGGGTGAGTGAACGAGGCCGCCCCGGTCATCCTCGGGGCGCCCTCGGGCCTGGGCCACCCCTCGATGAGACGTAACTGTCTCATGCGAGGTAGCGTGGTCTCATGAGTCAGGATCGTGAACGAGTGCTGGGCAAGGCCGCCGAGCTGCTCACCCGGAAGCCCACCGCGTCGACGGACGAGATCGCCAGGGCGGCGGGCATCAGCCGTGCCACCCTCCATCGTCTGTTCGCGAGCCGGGACACGCTCGTCAGGGCGCTGGAGGAGCTGGGCATCAGGCGGCTGACGGCCGTACTGGACGCCGCCAGGATCGAGGAGGGGGACCCGGAGGAGGCCGTGCGGCGGCTGGTCGCAGAGGCCGAGCCCGTCGCCGGGTTCCTCGCCTTCCTGGTCACCGAGAACCAGCTCTTCGAGCCCGGTGAGCTGAACGAGGGGTGGGTCCGCGTCGACGAGCGCGTGGGCGCCCTGTTCCGGCGCGGCCAGGAACAGGGCGTCTTCCGGATCGACCTGACCACGGCCTGGCTGACGGAGGCGCTCTACGCGCTGGTCACCGCCTCGGCCTGGGCCGTGCAGGACGGCCGCGTCGCGGCCCGCGACTCCAGCCGGATGGCCACCGAACTCCTGCTGGGCGGCGTCCGGCGGGAGCGGGAGCAGGGGCAGGGGCAGGGTCAGGGCCAGGAGCGGGCGCGATGAGCAGCAGGACCCTGGACCCCGCGCAGTCCGCGCCAAGAGCCGCGCGCTCCCGGTGGCTGGCGCTCGCCGTGCTCGTGCTGGCGGTGCTGCTCGTCGGCGTCGACGCGACCGTACTGGGGCTCGCGACCCCGTTCCTGAGCGAGGACCTGCGACCCTCCAGCACCCAGTTGCTGTGGATCGGCGACGTCTACTCGTTCGTCATCGCCGGACTGCTGGTCTCCATGGGCAGCCTCGGCGACCGCATCGGACGCAAGAAGCTGCTGCTCGTGGGCTCGGTCGTCTTCGGCGCCGTCTCCGCGCTGACGGCGTACGCGCACAGCCCCGAGGCCATGATCGTCTGGCGGGCGCTGCTCGGCGTCGCCGGTGCCACCCTGATGCCCTCCACGCTGGCGCTGATCCGCAACATCTTCCCCGACCCCAGGGAGCGCAGCCTCGCCGTCGGCATCTGGGGCGCCATGGCCTCGGCGGGCGCGGCCGTGGGGCCCGTGGTCGGCGGGTTCCTGCTGGAGCACTTCTGGTGGGGCAGCGTCTTCCTCATCAACCTGCCGGTGATGGCCGTGCTCGTGGTCGTCGGCGTCAAGCTGCTGCCCGAGTCGAAGAACCCCGCGCCGGGCCCCTGGGACCTGGTGAGCGTGTGCCTGTCCATGATCGGCATCGTCGCGGTCGTCTACGCCGTCAAGGAGGCGGCGGCCTACGGCATCCGCTGGGACATCGGCGTCGCCGCCGCCGTCGGACTGCTGGCCCTCACCGCCTTCGTGCGGCGGCAGTTGCGGCTGCCCTCGCCCCTGCTCGACGTGCGGCTCTTCCAGCACAAGGGCTTCACCGGCGCGGTGATAGCGGACCTGCTGACCATCCTCGGGCTGTCCGGACTGGTCTTCTTCCTCTCCCAGTTCCTCCAGATGGTGCAGATGCGCACCCCGCTCCAGGCGGGCCTGGCCGAACTGCCCGCCGCGGTGGGCGCGGTGAGTGCGGGCCTCTTCGCGGGGTACGTGGCCCGCCGCACCTCGGTACGGGGCGCGGTCTCCGGCGGGCTCGCCGCCGTGGGCGTCGCGCTGGGCGCGTGCGTGGGGCTCCAGGCCGCGACGGGGTACTGGCTGCTGGGCAGCGTGCTGCTCGTCGTGGGGATCGGCGCGGGGCTCGCCTTCACGGTGACCGCCGACGTCATCCTCTCCAGCGTCCCCAAGGAACAGGCGGGCGCGGCCTCCGCCGTGTCCGAGACGGCGTACGAGCTGGGCGCGGCCCTCGGCATCGCCCTGCTCGGTTCCGTGGTGACGGGCTTCTACCGCGGCTTCCTCGTGCCCGACGGAGTCGCGGCAGGCGCGGCGGACGAGGCGCACGCGTCGCTGGGCGGCGCGGTGCGGACGGCGGCGACGCTGCCGGGCGACATGGGCGAACGGCTGCTGGCGGCGGCCCAGGAGTCGTTCACGGACGGGCTCAGGGCGGCGGCCGGTGTCGGCTCGGTCATCCTGCTCGCCGCCTCGGTGCTCGCCTGGCGCCTGCTGCGGGGCCAGAAGCTGGAGGAAGGCTGAGGGAGCGCCGGTGTCCCGCCCGGGTGCGCGGGCGGGACACACATCGGGGCCCGGACCGAGCCCGGTCGGACCCGGGTTACGCGGCCTTCGCCTTCGTGGCGTACATGTCCACGTACTCCTGGCCCGAGAGACGCATGACGTCGCTCATGACCTCGTCCGTGACCGCGCGCAGCACATAGCGGTCGCGGTCCATGCCCTCGTAGCGCGAGAAGTCCAGCGGCTCACCGAAGCGCACCGCGACCCGCTGCCCGCGCCGGACCCGGGGGATGCCCTTGCCGCCGGGCTGGACCGCGTCCGTGCCGATCATCGCGAACGGGACGACGGGGGCTCCGGTCATCAGGGCGAGGCGCGCGATGCCCGTACGGCCGCGGTAGAGACGGCCGTCGGGGGAGCGGGTGCCCTCCGGGTAGATGCCGAAGACCCTGCCCTCCTCCAGGACGCGACGGCCGGTCATCAGCGCGGCGACACCGCCGCGCCCGCCGTCCCTGTCGACGGGGATCATGCCGACACCGGTGAAGAACCAGGCCATGAGGCGGCCCTTGAGGCTCTTCCCTGTGACGTACTCGTCCTTGCCGATGAAGAAGACCTGACGGTCCGTGACCACGGGGAGGATCATCGAGTCGATGAACGTGAGGTGGTTCCCGGCCAGGATCACGGGGCCGGAACCCGGGATGCGGTCCGCTCCCTCGACCTGCGGGCGGAACAGCACGCGCAGGAGCGGGCCGAGCAGTGCCTTGATCAGCAGGAAACGGGACAACGGGTCCTCCGGTCGGTGATGGATGTGCGCACGCCTGCGCAGGTGAGGACGATACTCGCCGCTACTGGTGAGTCGCACACCGGGTTCATTGCACCGATACGCAGAATTGACGTGGGTTACGCCCGTCTTGCGGCGGATGCGTCGGCACCCTCCGTACGTGTTTCCCCTGTGTTCCGGATGATGTCTCCCCTCCGTCGCCCGTGCGGATCTACGATCGGCGCGTCTTTCGCCGGGGCGCCCGACGCACCCCGGTACCAGCCAGCCGAGGAGGGGCCCATGGCACAGGAGCAGCAGCCAGGTCGGAGAATCGTGCTCGGAGCGGCGGTGCTGTCCGCGGCGGGCGCGGCGGCGCTGGGCCCCGCCACGGCCGCGCGGGCCGAGGAAGCGCGTGGGAGGGGACGGGAACTCCCGGTGCCCCTCGTCGTCGCGCACCGCGGTACCAGCGGCTACCGCCCCGAGCACACACTGGGCTCGTACCAGCTCGCGCTGGACATGGGCGCGGACGTCATCGAGCAGGATCTCGTACCGACGAAGGACGGCCATCTCGTCTGCCGGCACGAGAACGACATCACCGCGACGACGGATGTCGCGGACCACGCGGAGTTCGCCGGGCGCAAGACGACGAAGACCGTCGACGGCGTCGAGCTGACGGGCTGGTTCACCGAGGACTTCACGCTGGCCGAGCTGCGCACGCTGCGGGCGAAGGAACGTATCCCCAAGCAGCGCCAGCACAACACCCTCTACGACGGGCGCTGGCAGGTGCCCAGCTTCGAGGACGTGCTCAAGTGGGCCGAGCGCGAGGGCCGCAGGCGTGGCCGTCCGGTCTGGCTGCACATCGAGACCAAACATCCCACCTACTTCCGGAAGCTCGGCCTCGGCCTGGAGAAGCCGTTGGCCCGCCTGCTGCGCCAGTACGGACGGCACAAGGCGCACTCGCCGAACTTCGTGCAGTCCTTTGAACCCAGCAGCATCGAGAAGCTCGGCGAGCTGGTGGACTGCCCCGGCGTCGTACTGCTCTCGACGGCGGGTTCGCGCCCGTGGGACTTCGTCGAGGCGGGCGACCCGCGCACCGTCAAGGACCTGATCACGCCCGAGGGCCTGAAGTGGATCTCCCGCTTCGCCGCCGGAATCGGCCCCACGCTGGACCTCGTCATCCCCAGGAAGGCCGACGGCAGCCTCGGCGAGCCCTCCACACTGGTGCGCGACGCGCACGCCGCGGGCCTGGTGCTGCACCCGTACACGATGCGGAACGAGAACAGCTTCCTGCCCGCGAACTTCCGCAGGGGCACCGACCCCAACGCCTACGGGGACGCCTTCGGCGCCTTCAGGGCGTATCTGGAGACCGGCATCGACGGCATCTTCTCCGACAACCCGGACACGGCGCTGCTCGCGGCGGCCGAGTTCCGCGAGAAGGGCTGAGCGAGGCACTGAGCGAGGCACTGAGCGAGGGAGCCGGTACGGGGCGGCGTCACCCGCCCGTGTGGTCGCGGCGCGCCCCGGCAACCGCCGGGGCGCGTGCGGCGTCGCGCGGCACATGAGTGAGCATCTTTCCCCAGGGGCCTTACCGCCCGAGCCGCCCGAGCCGTCCGGGTCACCCGGGCCGCGCGAACCGGCCGCGCTCCCGCCTCCGTTGCTCGCGCTGCTCGCCGCCGAGTGCGCGGCCGAGGCGGCGGGCGGCGGCGTCGAGCCCGAAGACCTTCAGCAGGGCGTGTGGCTGCGCTGGCTGGAGGGGACGCACGGCGGCTCTCCGTCGCCGCGCGGCGCGGCCGACTGGCTGCGCGCCGCCGTACGCGAGGAGGCCCGCACGGCACGCGCACGCCGCGCGGCCGAGGTGCCGCTCGGCGACGGGGAGCACGCGTCGTACCGCGCCCGCGCCCCGTGGGGCAGGACGGCACTGGTCGTCGCCGACGACGGGGTGGACGACGCGGCCTCTGGCCCCGAGGCGCCGCTCCTCGCGGCCGAGCGCCGCCACACACTCCGGGCCGCCATCGGACGGCTCCCGGGGCCCTGCCCCGCGCTCTTCACCGCTCTGCTGTCGCGAAGGGACCCCACATACCCCGAAATCGCCCGCGAGTTGGGAATGTCACAGGGGAGCCTTGGACCGGTACGTTCCCGTTGTCTGGGTTGCCTGCGCAGAATGCTCACGGCGGAGGTTGCGGCACATGAACCGCGGGGAATGGTGCGATAAGCAACCGGCGTCATCAGGGCAGACGGTCCGTGCACGGCAACCCTCACCTCACCGTGTCCGGACGCACACGACATGGGAGGCATGCGCGCATGGGCATGAGCGTGACCATCTCAGCGGCGGGCGAGCAGGACGCCGAGCAGATCCTCAAACTCCAGTACCTCTGTTTCCAGAGCGAGGCGGAGGCGTACGGGGACTACGCCATCGAACCCCTCACCCAGACCCTCGACGAACTGCGGGCCGAGCTGGAATCGGGCTGCGTCATGGTGGCGCGGCTGGGCACGGAGGTCGTCGGCTCGGTCCGGGCCACCGTGGACGCGGACGGCACGGCCCGCATCAGCAGGCTCTGCGTCCACCCCCGGCTCCAGCGGCACGGGCTCGGCGGGCGCCTGCTCGCCGCCATAGAGGCCAGGGCGGCGAGCGAGCGGGCCCCGAAGCGCTACCGCCTCGTCATCACGGCCCACCGCAGCGAGGGCAATCTGCGTCTCTACCGCAAGTACGGCTACACCGCCGTGGGCACCGAGCGGGACCGTCAGGTCACGCTCACGGAGATGACGAAGGAAGCGCCCAAGGAAGCGTTCGCCACCAGCGCGTGACCGCTGTCCTGTCCGCGCGGTCCGCCGCGCGTGCCGCGTTCCGCCCGGTCCCGGTTTCCGGGGCCGGGCGGCGGCGTCTCAGGGGGCCGGGACCCAGCGGCTCGGGCGTCAGACGGGCCGCACCGTACGCGCGCGCCGCAGCCACAGCAGCCCTGTCACCGGCAGGATCACCGGGATGAAGAGGTAGCCCATCCCGTAGTCCGACCACACGGTGGCGTCAGGGAAGGCCGACGGCTCGGCCAGCGTCCACGTCCCCACCGCCAGCACCCCGAGCAGCTCGACGCAGCAGCAGACCAGCGCGGCCTTACGCGCACGTTCGCCGCCCCGCACCAGGGAGACGGTGATGAACGCGTACACCAGCGCGGCCACGGCGGAGAGCACATAGGCGAGCGGCGCCTCGTGGAAGCGCGTCGAGAGCTGGACGATCGAGCGTGACGCCGCGCCGACGGTGAAGATCCCGTAGAGCGTGACCAGCAGCTTTCCCGGTCCGGTCCCGATGCCGCCGCGCTGTCCCGGCTCCGGCCCCGTCGTCGCGGGTGTGGTCGTCGCGTTCTCGTCGGCGTCACGCACCGGCTCCGCCTCCCCAGATGTCGTGCAGCCGTACCTGAAGCACCGCCAGCACCACGGCGCCCGCGACCACCGTCAGTGAGCCCCACTTCGTCCGTTCCGTCAGCGAGATCAGGCCCACCACCGGAACACAGGCCACGACGCCCACGAGGTACGAGACGAAGATCACGGCCCCGTCGGCGGGCTTCTCACCCCGCGCGAGCTGCACGATCCCCACGACGAGCTGCACCAGCGCCAGCAGTGAGACCACCGCCATGCCGATGAAGTGCCAGTCCTTGGTGGGCTGATCGCGGTACGCCGCCCAGCCGCACCAGGCGGCCAGCGCGAGCGCGGCCACGGCGAGCGTGACGGTGAGCGGGGTGAGCATGGAACCGAGTCTATGAGGGCGCCAGGACCCCGTGGCGCGCGGCCCCTGGAGGCGCGAAAACCCCGGAGCGTACCCGGAGCGTGTGGCTCCGGAACGCCACGTACGCTGGCACATCATGAAGATCTCCGCCGATGCCCTGCTGTTCGACAACGACGGCACGCTCATCTCCTCCCTGGACTCCGTGATCCGCTGCTGGACCCGGTGGGCCGGTGAGTACGGCATCGCGGCGGAGGACTTCGCGAAGGTCGAGCTGCACGGCCGCACCGCGTCCGAGATCATCGCCGACCTGCTGCCGCCCGAGCGGCACGCCGAGGCCAGGGCCCGCATCGAGCGGCTGGAGCTGGAGGACGTCGGCGAGGGCGGCGTCGTGCTGCTGCCCGGCACCGCCGAGCTGCTCGCCGCCCTGCCCGAGGGGAGCTGGGCCGTCGTCACCTCGGCCACCCGCGCGCTGGCCGAGGCGCGGCTGCGCCAGGTCGGCATCGAGCCGCCGCTGCTCATCGCCGCCGACGACATCACCCACGGCAAGCCCCACCCCGAGCCCTATCTGCTGGGCGCCGCGAAGCTCGGCGTCGACCCGGCACGCTGCGTGGTATTTGAAGACGCACCGGCCGGTCTCGAATCGGGCCGCGCGGGCGGCATGCGGACCGTGGCATTGGCCACAACCCACGAGCGCCACGAGCTGCGCGCCGATGTGGTCGTCGACGATCTGTCCGGCGTATCCGCGCAGGTCACCGCCGAGGGCGTGGAGCTGGAAGCCCACGGCTGAGCGGGTGCGGCCGAACCCCGGGTGCCGTCAGGGCGTGTCCAGCATGCGGACGCCGGGCCGGACAGACCTGGGGTCGGCGCACACGTGTCTGGTTTACTGATCCACATGGACACGACGAGCGACCGCACTCCCGCGACCGAGGCGTACCTGACGCCCGGTGCTCGCTGTCCGCGCATGCCCGAGCGCGGCGTGCGGCGAATGTGTGCCCTCTGAGGGCCCCTGTCTGAGCCGCCACCACCACGGGCTCGCGCCCCGAAGCGAGCCCTGAGCCCGCGCTCACTCACCCCGCAGTGCCCCGTGCGACGCCACGTGTGCCGGATACGTGCGCGCCCCCGCGCACGAAGCGGCCTGCTCGTGACGCCTTCCGCAAGGCATGCCCCCGTGCCCGGCGCCGCCACCGCGTGCGCCGTGCCTCCGACCAGTCCCGAAGCGACGGAAATCCTGTGATTACGACAACGGACCTCACCAAGGTCTATCGCACCCGAGACCGCGAGATCACCGCGCTCGACGGCGTGAATCTCCATGTCCGCGAGGGCGAGGTCTTCGGCGTCGTCGGCCAGAGCGGCGCCGGCAAGTCCTCCCTCATCCGCTGCGTGAACCTCCTGGAGCGCCCCACCTCCGGCACGGTCACCGTCGACGGCCAGGACCTCACGGCGCTCGCCGGAGGCGGCAACCGCGCGAGCACCGACCTGCGCCGCGCCCGCAGCCGCATCGGCATGGTCTTCCAGCACTTCAACCTGCTCTCCTCGCGCACCGTGCAGGGCAACGTCGAGCTGCCCCTGGAGATCCTCGGCCTCACCGGGCGCGAGCGCTCCCGCAAGGCGCTGGAGCTGCTGGACCTCGTCGGGCTCGCCGACAAGGCGCGCTCCTACCCGGCGCAGCTCTCCGGCGGCCAGAAGCAGCGCGTCGGCATCGCCCGCGCGCTCGCGGGCGAGCCGAAGGTGCTGCTCTCCGACGAGGCCACCTCGGCCCTCGACCCGGAGACCACCCGCTCCGTCCTCCAGCTGCTGCGCGACCTCAACCGCCAGCTCGGCCTGACCGTGCTGCTGATCACGCACGAGATGGACGTCGTCAAGGCCGTGTGCGACTCGGCCGCGCTGATGAAGTCGGGGCGGATCGTGGAGTCCGGCACCGTCGCCGAGCTGCTGTCCACGCAGGGCTCCGAGCTGGCACGCGAGCTGTTCCCCGTCGGCGGGCGGCCCTCGTCCGAGGGGCGGACCGTCGTGGACGTCACCTTCCACGGCGAGACGACGACCGAGCCGGTCATCTCGCAGTTGTCGCGCACCTACAACGTGGACATCTCCATCCTGGGCGCGGCCATGGACACCGTCGGCGGCAAGCAGGTCGGCCGGATGCGGATAGAGCTGCCCGGCAGCTTCGAGGACAACGTCGTGCCGATCGGCTACCTGCGCGAGCAGGGCCTGACCGTCGATGTCGCCGACGTCGCGGCGGCTACCGAGGACACCACGGAGGCCGTGGACACCGTCGACAAGGGCAGGGAAGGCGGGACGGACGGCGAGACCGCCCCCGCACCCGCCCCTGCCGCCGAGCAGCAGGCCGCGCGGGCCGAGGAGGTCGCCAAGTGAGCTGGTCCGAGATTCAGCCGCTGCTCGTCCAGGGCACCCTGGACACGCTCTACATGGTGGTCTTCTCCACCCTGATCGCCGTGCTCGTGGGCCTGCCCCTGGGCGTCCTGCTGGTACTGACCGACCGCGGCGGCCTGCTCGCCAACGCGGCCGTCAGCAAGGTGCTGGGTGCCATCGTCAACGTCGGCCGCTCGCTGCCGTTCATCATCCTCATGGTCGCGCTGATCCCGCTGACCCGGCTGATCGCCGGGACCGCCATCGGCCCGACGGCGGCCATCGTGCCGCTCGCCATCGGCGCCATCCCCTTCTTCGCGCGGCTCGTGGAGACCGCGGTGCGCGAGGTGGACGGCGGGCTCGTCGAGGCCGTGCAGGCCATGGGCGGCGGCACCCCCACCGTCGTCTTCAAGGCGCTGCTCCCGCAGTCCCTGCCCTCGCTCGTCGCGGGCGTCACCACCACCGTCATCGTGCTGATCAGCTACTCGGCCATGGCGGGCGCCATCGGCGGCGGCGGCCTCGGCAGCGTCGCGCTCTCCTACGGCTACCAGCGCTTCGAGACCAGCGTCATGCTCGCGACCGTGGCCCTGCTGATCGTGCTCGTCACCCTCGTGCAGCTCATCGGCGACGCCGTCGTACGCGGCCTGGCCCGGCACAGCCGCGCGAGCGGCACCCCCTCCGGGCGGCTCGCGCGTCTCGGGGGCCGCAGGACGGTCGCGCTGGGTGCCGCCGTCGTCATCCCCGTCGGCCTGCTCGGCTACGGGCTCACCGCCAAGGACGACGACCAGTCCCTGACGGTGGCCGCCTCGCCCTCGCCGCACGCGGAGATCCTGGAGTACGTCCAGAAGCACCTGGCGAAGAAGGAGGGCCTCGACCTCCAGGTGAAGGAGTTCACGGACTACGTGCTCCCCAACACCGCCACCGAGAGCGGCGAGGTCGACGCCAACTTCTTCCAGCACCAGCCCTACCTGGACGACTTCAACCAGAAGAAGGGGACCCACATCGTCCCCGTCGCCAACGTCGAGCTGGAGCCCCTGGGCCTCTACTCGAACACGGTCAAGGAGCTGAAGGGCATCAAGAGCGGCCAGACCGTCGCGCTGCCCAACGACTCCACGAACGAGGGCCGCGCCCTCCACCTCCTCGCCGAGCACGACCTCATCACCCTCAAGAAGGGCGTCGGGCAGGAGGCCACGCTGGGCGACATCGCGGACAAGAAGGGGCTCCAGTTCAAGGAGCTGGAGGCCGCCTCCGTGCCGCGCTCCCTCGACGACGTGGACGCCGCCGTCATCAACGGCAACTACGCGCTGGAGGCCGGGCTCAACCCCTCCAAGGACGCCCTGGTCGCGGAGGACTCCAAGGACAACCCCTTCAGCAACTTCCTCGCGGTGAAGGACGGGCAGCAGGACGACCCGCGCATCAAGAAGCTCGCCAAGCTGCTCCAGTCCGACGAGGTGCGCACCTTCATCGAGGACAAGTACAAGGGCGCCATCGTGCCCTACTTCGGCGAGGTGAAGTCCGCGCGGTGATCCGTGCGGTAATCCGTGAAGTGAGGTGCGGGGACTGACGGCAGCGCCGCTTCAGGTCCCCGTATCGACAAGTCGGTTTACGGCGCCGGGCGCCCCTTCTGAAGGGGGCCCGGCGCTGCACATCGGGCGGCCGATGCTGCATGCTGTGCACTGCTGCAATCCTCTGGGCTGCGCGCCAGACCCCCTGTGACTGCACTTCTCCGGGGGCCGACCGGCCGGCCCCAGACCCCCGATCTTGGTATGGAGCGGCGCATGACATCGACCTTCCCGGACATCTCGATCAGCACGGACCGGCTCGTGCTGCGCCCGTTCGAGGAAGCGGACATCCCCGCGCTCACCGAGATGATGGGGGACGAACTCGTCACCGCCTGGACGTCCGTGCCCTGCCCGTACACCGAGAGCGAGGCCCGCGACTTCATCACCAGACGCGCGCCCACGGTGCGCTCCGCCGGAGAGGGCATCGTCTTCGCCGTCACCGAGTTCCTCACCCAGCGCCTCGTGGGCGTCGTCCACCTCTCCAGTACGGACTGGCGCATCCTCTCCACCGAGGCCGGATACATCACCGCGCCCTGGGCGAGAGGCGAGGGCTACGCGTCCGAGTCGATGCTCGCCGTCGCCCAGTGGCTCTTCCAGGACCAGAAGTTCGAGCGCCTGGAACTGCGCACAGCCGCCGACAACACCGCCTCCCAGCAGGTGGCCCAGAAGCTCGGCTGCATCAGCGAGGGCGTCCTGCGCAACGCCTGGATAGCCCGGACCCGCACCGAGGACGGCGGCTGGGCCGACATCCGCACCGACCTCATCGTCTGGAGCCTCCTCCCCGAGGACCTCGACGGCGCGTTCGAGCAGATGGCGGAGGCGGGCGGATACGCCCCGTACCCGGACTGGAACTGAGCGCACCCCACCGCCGCGCCCTCCGGGAACAGGGGTACTCTCAGTGGGCCCACGACCTGCGACGAGCCCAGGAGAGACCCGCCGATGGCCGACCGCGTCACCGTGATCGGATGGGACGGTACGCCGCTGACCGGCGCGGCCCGTTCCGCCCTCGGCGCGGCCACCCTCGTCGCCGGGGCGGCCCACCATCTCGCGCTGCCGGAAGTGCCCGAGCGGGCCGAGCGCATCCGCCTCGGCAGCGTCTCACTCGCGGCACGGCGCATCGCACGCCACCGAGGCACCGCGGTCGTGCTGGCGGACGGCGACCCCGGCTTCTTCGGCGTCGTACGGGCGCTGCGCGCACCCGAACACGGACTTGAGGTCGAGGTCGTCCCCGCGGTCTCCTCCGTCGCGGCGGCCTTCGCGCGCGCCGGGATGCCCTGGGACGACGCACAGCTCGTCGTCGCCAACTCGCGCACCCTGCGCCGCGCCGTGAACGTCTGCCGCGCGCACACCAAGGTCGCCGTCATCACCTCGCCCGGCGCGGGACCGGCGGAACTCGCCCTGCTGCTCGGCCAGGTGCACCGCACCTTCGTCATCTGCGAGGCCCTCGGCACGGACCGCGAGGAACTGACCGTCATCACCTCGGACAAGGTCGCCGACCACACCTGGCGCGACCCCAGCGTGGTGATCGTCGTCGGGGGAGGGGCCGCGGCCGGACCCGGACCCGCGGCAGCCGCACCCTGGACGGGCGGCAGCAGCGGCGGCGGAGGTTGGATCGCGGGACGCGAGCCCGGCTACCCCTCGGGCCCGCGCGGCTGGGCACTGCCCGTCTCCGCGTACGCGGAGGAGACGCGTCCGGAAGCGGCGCCGGGCGGCGAAGGGCCCGGCGAGGGACGCGGGCACGGTGCCGCCGAGACGCACGGCGCTGAGGTGTACGGGCAGGCCGCCGGGGCCGCGCGCGACGTGCGTGACGCGCGGGGCGCCAAGGCCAGCGAGTCGCCGGTGCTGCGCGCCTCGCAGCTCGCCAAGCTGGGCCCGCGCGTCGGCGACCTGGTGTGGGACATCGGCGTCGGCAGTGGCGCGCTGTCCATCGAGGCGGCTCGCTTCGGCGCCGCCGTCATCGCCGTCGACCGCGACCCCGAGGCATGCGCCCGTACGGCGGCCGCGGCGCGGCGCCTCGGCGTACAGCTCCAGACGGTGCACGGCGCGGCCCCCCACGTACTGGAGGACCTTCCCGAGCCCGACGTCGTACGCGTCGGCGGGGGCGGAGTGCCCACGGTGATCGCGGTGGCCGACCGTAGACCGGGACGTATCGTGACGCACGCCGCGACGCGCGACGAGGCGGAGGCGATCGGCCGAGCCCTCTCGGAGGGCGGCTACGCGGTGGAGTGCGCGCTGCTCCAGTCCGTTGAACTGGACACCACGCAGTGGGTGGAAAGTGAACGCGCGGTTGTTTTCCTGCTCTCGGGTGTCCGGATCTGAAACTCTGTGATCCGCTGCGTGACGAACCGCGACGAAGTGCGGTTTGTCGCCCACCCGTGGCCTGTGCTGCGCTCCATGCCGGGTAGGCTGATGGATCGTTGTGCCGCCTTTCCGTGCTGACGGTTCGTCCGTCATTGTCCGGGATGGCGAAGGCGGAGACACGTGGCCCGCCGTGCGCATGCTCGTTCTTCATCAACGGGCGCTGCGGTCTGCGCCGGGTTGGAAGGAGCACTACCGAATGGGCGAGGGGTACGCATGACTGACACCGGCCAGGTCCCGGGTGAGGGACTGCCGGAGAACGCAGGCGCACAGCCGGAGGGGCAGCAACCGGCAGCTCCGGCCCCCGGCACGTACACCTTCGCGGGGCCGGACGACGGCGTCGGCGGCCCACCGGCCGAGGAAGAGGACCTGCTGATGCCCGGCGCGCAGGGCGCGTGGGGCGAACCGCAGCAGGTGGCGGCCCAGCAGGCCCCACAGCAGGCGCAGCCCCAGCCCCAGCAGCAGTACGCGCCGGAGCAGTACGTACAGGAACAGCAGTACGCGCAGGGCGTGCCCTTCGCACAGGACCCGGCCCAGGCCGCAGCGCAGCAGGCGCAGGACCAGTACGAGGCGCAGCTCCAGGCGCAGCAGGCGCAGGCAGCGCAGGCACAGCAGCAGGGGCAGCCGGAGCAGGGCCAGTACCTCTCGCCCGAGGACCAGCAGGCCCACTACCAGGCGCAGGCCCAGGCCGACGCGTACGCCCGGACGACGGGCCAGACGACGGGTCAGCAGCCCGCGCCCGCACAGGGATCGGGGCACTTCCCCGGTCCGCACGAGGCGGACGGCCGCGACTCCGGTTCCCTCGACTACAGCGCGGTGCGCACGCCGCACTCCGGCACCCCGGCCCCCGGCGCCTCCGCCACGCCCCCTTCCGGTACGAACGTGCCGCGCCGCCCGCTGCACCTCGGGCCGCCCGTGCCCGAGCAGTCGGGGGCCGTGCGCCCGCTGTCCGACCGCGGACCGAGCCGCCCGGCGCCGAACCCCGCGGCCCCGCCGCAGCCCTCGCAGGCGCGGCACGCGGGCCCGCCGACGGTGGGCCCCGAGTATCTCGACGTCGCCCACCAGGGCCCGGACTCCCTTCCGGGGCCGCAGCTCGGTGAACTCCCGCCGCAGAACGACGCCTGGACGTCCCAGGGGCAGCAGGCGGCGACAGCAGAAACGGTCGATCAGGTTCCGGAAACGGAGCAGCCGGGTCAGCAGGGACAGCCGGTACAGGCGGAGCCGTCGGAGCCCGCGCCCGAGGCCGTCCTCGGAACCCCTCCCGAGCCCGCCGCCGAGGCTCCGGTGGCCTCCGCTTCCGTCGCAGCCCCGGCGGACCCCGCGGGGGCGATGCCCGTCGAGCAGCTGGAACAAGCCGGTCAGCCGGGACAGTCCGCGCCCATGCCCGCCGCCGTGCCGGAGGACGGCGCCGCGACGGGTGGCAACGGCGCCGTGGACGCCGACGGTTCGGGCGCCGCCGCGAGCGGACTGATCCCCGCGCAGCAGCAGGCCGAGGCCCCCGTGGCCGAGCCGCTGCCCGCGCCCGTACCCGTAGCGGAAGAGCAGCAGCGGCAGTCCGTAGCGGCAGAGGAAGCGGCTCCCGCCAGCGGCGAGGACGGCGCGGTCGCGGAGCAGGCCGGTCAGCCGGAGCAGGCCGGGAACGACGAGGAACAGCAGCGGCAACCGCACGTGGACGAGCACCAGAACCAGAACCCGGCCCCCGGACAGGCCGAGGCCCAGACCGCGGCTCCGGCCCAGCCCGAGCCGCAGGACCAGCCGCAACCGCAACCGCAGCCGATGCCCCAGCCCGAGGCGGCAGGGCAGCCCGGACAACAGGCCGTGGACCAGGGCCAGGTGCCCGCACAGGGCCAGGCCCCCGAACAGGAACAGTTGGCGGCGGCCCCGGAAGCGGCGCCTGCCGCCGGGGAAACGGCGGGGGAGACCGTCGACGCGCCCGTCCCGTCGCCCGAGGAGGCCACGGCCGCCTCGCCCGCCGAGAACGGGTCCGGTGCCCTGATAAGCGAGGACGGCTCGGCGGCAGCAGCCGCGCCGTCCACCGACGGCACCCCCGGGAACGGCGCCGAGTCCGCCGCTCCGGAAACCGGCGAAGCCGCTGAGGGCGCCGAGGCCGCCGTCGAGAACACGGAGCCGGAGCAGCGGACCGGCTCCGAGGAGGCCGCGCCCGAGGCCCCCGGTGTGCCCGAGGGTGCCGAGGCCGCTGACGTCGCCGAAGCACCCGGCACCGCCGAGGCCCCGGCGGTTCCGGAGGCGCCCGAGCCCGCGGAACCCGAGCCCTCGGCCGAGGCCGAAACCGAGACCGAGCCCGCGGAACCCGCCACGCCGGGCGGGACGGCCGACGCCGTGGCCCAGCCTGTCGCCGCGCCGGAACAGCCCGAGCAGCCCGAGCAGTCCGCGCCCGAACAGGACACCGTGGAAGCCGGAGCAGCCGGGGACGAGGCCGCGGCGGAACCCACAGAGAACGCCGAGCCCGCCGAGGACGGCGCGGAGCCGTCCACCGGCGAAGACGAAGACGCGGACGAGACCACGGAAACGGAAGCAGCGGCGACCGAGCCCGCAGGCCCGGACGCCGAACCGTCGGCCCAGCCCGCCGAGCAGCCCGCCGAGCCGCAAGCCGAGAGCGTCGGCGAGCCCGCCCCCGGCTACGCGGATGCGGAGCGCGAGGCCGTGCACCGGCTCATGCGCGAGCGCCGCGACATCCGCAATGGCTTCCGCTCCGACCCCATCCCGCACGAGGTGCTGCTCCGCGTCCTCGAAGCGGCTCACACGGCGCCCAGCGTCGGACACTCGCAGCCGTGGGACTTCGTGGTCATCCGCTCCGAGGAGACCCGGCGGACCATGCACGAGCTGGCGCAGCGCCAGCGCGAGGCGTACGCGAAGTCGCTGCCGAAGGCGCGGGCCAAGCAGTTCAAGGAACTGAAGATCGAGGCCATCCTCGACACCCCCGTCAACATCGTCATCACCGCCGACCCGACCCGCGGCGGCCGTCACACGCTCGGGCGGCACACCCAGCCGCAGATGGCGCCGTACTCCTCCGCGCTCGCCGTGGAGAACCTGTGGCTCGCCGCGCGCGCCGAGGGCCTCGGCGTCGGCTGGGTCAGCTTCTTCGACGAGCGCGAGATGGTGCGCGCCCTCGAACTGCCCGAGCACCTGGACGTCGTGGCGTACCTCTGCGTGGGCTACGTCGACGAGTTCCCGCCCGAGCCCGAGCTGGCGCAGGCGGGCTGGTCCAAGCGCCGTCCGCTCTCGTGGGTCGTCCACGAGGAGTCGTACGGCCGTCGCGTACTGCCCGGCTCCGAGCCGCACGACCTGCTGGCCGAGACCGTCGCCGCCATCCGCCCGCTGGACGCGAAGGCGCTCGGCGAGGCGTGGGAGCGGCAGAAGCGGATGACGAAGCCGTCCGGTGCGCTCGGCATGCTGGAGATCATCTCGGCCCAGCTGTGCGGCCTGTCCCGGCAGTGTCCGCCGCCCATCCCGGAGCCCGCAGCGGTGGCCGTCTTCGCGGGCGACCACGGCGTGCACGCCCAGGGCGTCACCCCCTGGCCGCAGGAGGTCACGGCGCAGATGGTCGCCAACTTCCTGGGCGGCGGCGCGGTCTGCAACGCCTTCGCCAACCAGGTCGGTGCCGAGGTCTGCGTCATCGATGTGGGCGTCGCCGGCGAACTGCCCGCCACCCCAGGGCTGCTCCCGCGCAAGGTGCGCCCCGGCACGGCCGACATGACGGCGGGCCCCGCGCTCACCCGCGAGGAGGTCACGCAGGCCATCGAGGTCGGCATCGAGACAGCCCGCGATTTGGTGACAGCGGGCAACAAGGCGCTGCTCACGGGCGAGATGGGCATCGCCAACACCACGTCCTCAGCGGCGCTCATCTCCGCCTGCACCGGCGCCGACCCCGCCGAGGTGACGGGGCGCGGCACCGGCATCAACGACGAGACGCACGCCCGTAAGGTCGAGGTCGTCCGCCGCGCGCTGGAGCTGCACAAGCCCGACCCGGCCGACCCCATCGGCCTGCTGGCCGCCGTGGGCGGCCTGGAGCACGCCGCGCTCGTCGGCCTGATCCTGGGCGGCGCCTCGCTGCGGACGCCCGTGATCCTCGACGGGGTCAGCGCGGGCGCCGCCGCGCTGGTGGCCAGGGCCCTCGCGCCCGAGTCGCTGGCCGCGTGCGTCGCGGGGCACCGCAGCGCCGAACCCGGCCATGTCGCGGCCCTCACCAAGCTGGGCCTGCGCCCCTTGGTGGACCTCGACCTGCGGCTCGGAGAGGGCACGGGCGCGCTGCTCGCCCTCCCGATGGTGCAGAGCGCGGCCCGCGCCATGCACGAGGTCGCGACGTTTGACTCGGCGGGCGTGACCGAGAAGAACTGACCCGCCGGTGGCCCCGCCCGTTCCGCGTGTTTCCGCACACCGGAACGGCCGGGGCCCACCTGTGCCGCCCCCCCCGCAGCCCGTAGCCCGCCAGTGATCCGGGGAACAGCGCCGGACGCGTCGCACGCCTAGGCTGTCCAGCACACCCGCACGCCGACACCGCACGCCCGCACACCAGCACGTTCGTCTACGCCGCTCCACCGCCGCAGCGGCCCGCGCCACGCAAGGAGCCGCACGCGTCATGCCCGAGACCGAGCACCCCGCCTACCCCGTAGGACTCCGACTGGCCGGACGCCGCGTCGTCGTGGTCGGCGGCGGCACGGTCGCCCAGCGCAGGCTGCCCGCGCTCCTCGCGGCGGGCGCCGACGTCACCCTCGTCGCCCCCGCAGCCACCCCCTCCGTCGAGGCCATGGCCGAGGCGGGCGAGCTGGCCTGGGAGCGGCGCGCCTACGCCGAGGGCGACCTGGCCGACGCCTGGTACGCGCTCGTCGCCACCGACGACCCCGCCACCAACGCCGCAGTCTCCGCCGAGGCCGAGGCCCGCCGCGTGTGGTGCGTGCGCAGCGACGACGCGGAGGCCGCCACCGCCTGGACCCCCGCGACGGGGCGCAGCGAGGGTGTCACCGTCGCCGTGCTCACCGGGCGCGACCCGCGCCGCTCGGCCGCCGTGCGCGACGCCGTCGTCGAGGGCCTGCGCGACGGCACCCTCGCGGCGCCGCACAGCCGTGCCCGTACCGCCGGAGTCGCCCTCGTCGGGGGAGGCCCCGGCGACCCGGACCTGATCACCGTGCGGGGCCGCCGCCTCCTCGCCGAGGCCGATGTCGTCGTCGCCGACCGCCTCGGCCCCCGCGACCTGCTCGACGAACTCCCGCCGCACGTCGAGGTCATCGACGCCGCGAAGATCCCGTACGGCCGCGCGATGGCCCAGGAGGCCATCAACAACGCGCTGATCGAGCACGCCAAGGCCGGAAAGTCCGTCGTACGCCTCAAGGGCGGCGACCCCTTCGTCTTCGGACGCGGCATGGAGGAGGCCCAGCAGCTCGCCGACGAGGGCATCCCCGTCACCGTCGTCCCCGGCATCTCCAGCGCCATCAGCGTCCCGGGGGCCGTCGGCATCCCCGTCACACACCGGGGTGTCGCGCACGAGTTCACCGTGGTCAGCGGCCACGTCGCCCCCGACGACCCGCGCTCCCTCGTCGACTGGGAAGCGCTCGCCAAGCTGCGCGGCACCCTCGTCCTGCTGATGGCGGTCGAGCGCATCGGCGCCATCGCCGACACCCTGATGCGGCACGGGCGCGCGGCGGACACCCCCGTCGCCATCGTCCAGGAGGGCACCATGGCCACCGAGCGCCGCGTCGACGCGACCCTCGCGACGGTCCGCGAGCGCGCGGAGGCGGAGGCCGTACGCCCGCCCGCCGTCATCGTCATCGGCGACGTGGTGGCCGTGGGCGAGTAGCCCGGCAGCGGAAACGCATTGGCACTTCAAGCGGGACAAGGCAATATCACCCTGTGGCTGAACTCATCACCGTCACCGACCCCGACGACCCCAGGCTGAGCGACTACACCGGCCTGACGGACGTCGAGCTTCGCCGGAAGCGCGAGCCCGAGGAGGGCCTCTTCATCGCCGAGGGCGAGAAGGTCATCCGACGAGCCAAGCACGCCGGTTACGACATGCGCTCCATGCTGCTCTCCGCCAAGTGGGTCGACGTCATGCGCGACGTCATCGACGAGGTGCCCGCACCCGTCTACGCGGTGAGCCCCGAACTCGCCGAACGCGTCACCGGCTACCACGTGCACCGGGGCGCCCTCGCCTCCATGCAGCGCAAGCCGCTGCCCGAGCCCGGCGAACTCCTCGCGGAGAACCGCCGAGTAGTGGTCATGGAGTCCGTCAACGACCACACCAACATCGGCGCGATCTTCCGCAGCGCCGCCGCGCTCGGCATGGACGCGGTACTGCTCTCCCCGGACTGCGCCGACCCCCTCTACCGGCGCTCCGTGAAGGTCTCCATGGGCGCGGTCTTCTCCGTCCCCTACGCCCGGCTCGACGCCTGGCCGCAGAGCCTGGAGACGGTACGGGAAGCGGGCTTCACCCTGCTCGCGCTCACCCCCGACGCCAAGGCCGTCCCCATCGACGAGGCGGCCCCGCGACGCATGGACCGCGCGGCCCTGATGCTCGGCGCCGAGGGCGACGGCCTCTCGACGAAGGCACTGAGGGCTGCCGACGAGTGGGTCCGCATCCCCATGTCCCACGGCGTGGACTCCCTGAACGTGGGCGCGGCGGCGGCGGTCGCGTTCTACGCCATCGCCCTATGAAACGCAGGGTTCCCCCTTCACCCTGGTGTGCCCCTTCACGGGGTGTCCGTCCCTTGTAGGGGGCGCCTTGCCTGGCGCCCTCTTGGGGTTTCGTTCGCGTGTTGGGGGCCGGTGGCACGGGTTGTGCCCACCCGTCCCGCCAGCGGGACGATTGCCCACAACAGTTTTGGCGCCGTCGCCAGTGGGGGCGTCCCTGGGTGTGTCTTGGGGTTTCGTGCGCGGCTGCCTGGCCGGTGGCTTCGGCGCGGCGTGTGGTGCCGGTGCGTCGCGGCTGGCGCCGCGTGATTCTTGGTGCCTGCCGGTGGCGGTGTGGGGTGTCCGGTGCCGCGGTGGGGTGTCTCCTCGGCGTGAAGCTTTCGTTTTCGGCTTTCTGCCGTCGTTCGTCTCGACCTGCGGGGACACCCCACCGCGTCCCCGTCCCGCCGGTGGCCCACCGCTGCTCCGGGTCGGCCGGGGCCGACTTCATGACGTGCGGCGCCACGCCTCCAGCGCGGGACCTGCGGTTCCCGCTTCGCGGGCCGACCGTCCCGCGCAACTCCCCCTGTCGGGGGTGCGTAGCCGGGTGCCCCTTTGGGGTTTCGTTGCGCGGGTGCGGGCCGGTGGGTGGGTTGTGCCCGCCCTCCCCCAGCTACCGCTGGGAGGTGCCCCCTCGCCCAGCGGGACGCTTGCCCACAACAGTGAGGGCTGGGCCCGTACCGTCAGGTGCGGGCCCACAGCATGGGAACAAGCGGAGGGACCACCGGCCGGAGGTTGGCCACCGGGCGGGAGGGGACGCGGTGGGGTGTCCCCGCAGGTCGAGCAAGTCACCGGCCGAAAGCCAAAAACGAAACCTTCACGCCGAGGAGACACCCCGGCGCGGCACCGACCCCCACCAGCCAGGCATCCCACATCCACGGTCGCAACCAAGAATCACGCGGCGCCAGCCGCGTCGCACCCGCACCACACGCCGCGCCGAAGCCACCGGCCCGCGCCCGAAAGCGACGCCAAGCCACCCCACCCCGTGAAGCGGCACAAAAATCAGCGCGGGACCCTACAGTGCGCACCACACCGGCAAACCGTCCCGCGCAACACCCCCGTGAAGAGGGCGACCCCCCGCGCAGGGGACCCGGACACCCCCGGCGAACCGCCCGGCGAACCGCCCCGCGTCAGTCGCCGCCAGCGTGGAGGGGAGACGTGGGTGCCGAAGGGGGAGCGGGGTGGGGGGTGCCGAGGCCGCGGGAGGGGCCCTGGCAGCCCTGTGCCGCAGCGATACCGAGCGCGACCAGCAGCGTCACCGTCACGAACACCACCAGCCGCTGCCGCAGCAGCCGCCGGTTCGCCCCTGGACGTCTGCCAGGCGCGTTACGGGCACCAGGCCGCGCCCCCGTCACCCCCGCACGCGAAGCCGGCCGCTTCCCCGACGGCCTCGACGGACGGTCACCGCCACCACGGGCCCGCGCCCCCGTACGGGGCGTCGACGCACGCGGCGCGCTCGGAGAGCCCCCCGCGGAGTCTCGCTCAACCCGCTCACCCCGCTCCGTGTGCTGCCGCGCGTACTCCTCCGCGCTCCGCCCCCTGGGCCGCTCACCCTGCGGCCGTCGACGCGGCGCCCCCGTACCGCTGGGCGCCACGGCCCCCCGCCCCGCGACCCCGGACGTCCCGGACGCCCCGGCGAGCGGCGCGGCATCGGGCAGCCCCCTCGCCTCCCGCGCGGCGATCTCCTTGAGCCGCAGCGAGAGCTGGAGCGTGCTCGGGCGCTCCTCGGGGGCCTTGACGAGGCACGCCTGGATGAGCGGCGCCAGCGCGGCGTGCACCCCCTGCAAGTGGGGTTCCTCGTGCACTACGCGGTACAGCATCACCTCGGAACTGCCCTGCCCGAAGGGCGAGTCGGCGGTGGCCGCGTACGCCAGCGTCGCGCCCAGCGCGAACACGTCCGTCGCGGGCGTCACCAGCGCCCCGCGCACCTGCTCGGGCGCGAGGAAGCCGGGCGAGCCGACCGCCGTGCCCACATGCGTCAGCGTGCTCGCGCCCGTGGCCCACGCGATCCCGAAGTCGATGATGCGCGGCCCCTTGGGCGACAGCAGGATGTTCGACGGCTTGAGGTCACGGTGGACCACCCCCGCCTCGTGCACGGCCACCAGGCCCTCGGCCAACGCCGCGCCGATGGAGGCGACCTGAGAGGGCGGCAGCGGACCGCCCTCGTTCACCTTGTCGTGCAGCGAGGGGCCCGGCACGTACTGCGTCGCGAACCACGGCCGGTCAGTCTCCAGATCGGCGGCCACCAGCCGCGCCGTGCAGCCGCCGCGGATGCGCCGGGCCGCTGACACCTCGCGGGCGAAGCGCGAGCGGAACTCGGGGTCCTCGGCCAGATCGGGCCGGATCACTTTGAGCGCGACGCGCTGCCCGCGCCGGTCGGAACCGAGATAGACCACGCCCATTCCGCCGGCGCCCAGGCGCCGGTGGAGCCTGAACGAGCCGACGACACGCGGGTCCTCGCGTCGGAGCCGCATCATCGCCATGTCGTTCCCCTACCTCCGGTGGGAGGCCCCTTCCTCCGGGGGAGGCCCCTTCCGCTGCTGGTCCGTCTGACGAGGCACAGCTTACGGACTGCTGCCGCGTAGCGACGATAGGCCGCGCACGCGGCGCAGGACGGATTGTCAGTACCCGGTGGGATCCTGGAGTCATGGGCACAGGGCGCGCCGTGGCGGGGCGTGCCAGGTCTCCTCAGTGCCAATGCGCCGTCGCGGAAGGGGGATTGACGGAGTGAAAGGTGACTGGGTGGAGATAGTGGTGGACGCCGGTGACTCGACTCGTACGTACGAAATGGTGGCCGCCAGAGCGGGCCGGAGGATTGAGACACAGGTACGCAGGGGGGTGGTGGAAGTGAGCGAAGTCACCCGAAGTGGTTCGGTTGTGCGCACCGCGCGCTTCATGGCGAACCGTGTGCTGGCCCTGGTGGAGCATCCTGTTCCGCGTCAGGACGACGCGGTCGAGGCGGTGCGCTGACCAGGCATCCGGCACGGGATGCCGGTCTCCTGTAGGGGAAGACCCTGGGATGTACGAGCGGGCCTCCACCCTGGGGAGTATTCGTGGGGTCCCGGAGTCATCCTGCGGGAGGCCATCGAGTCGGTACGCGGGCATGACGCCGGGCTCGCGCCGCGCGCCTAATGTTGTGGACAAGCGGCGGGTGCAGCACTCGTCCCCCGAGGTCAGACGCCCGCCGCCCCAGACATGACAGGAGCAGACCATGGCGCACACAGCAGGGCGCACGGCACCTCGGGAGCAGGGACGACTGGCGGCTGTCGCGGCCTTCGGCACCCGTCCGGGCGGCCGTCGCCATCCGCTGGTGGCGGCGGCCATGGTCCTCCCTCTCGCCATCATCCTCGCCGTCGCCTTCGGCGCGGTGGAAATGGTGGCCACACAGGCGTCGTCCGTGGCTGGAATGCTGGGGCACTGAGCGGTGCCCCGGGCTCGGGAGAGCGGCCCGAGTCGGGGACATCCGGCCATCAGCCCCGTGGGGACGGGGGTGCGGCGGACGGCATTGAGGTCCGGGTAGCTGGGGAGCTGCCCGGACCTCGCCCTTTTCCGCCCCGCGCCAGCACATCCCCCGGCCCCCGCGCCTCGCGCCGCGGCCCTCGTCCGTCGGGCGTTGTCAGTGCGGCTGCGTACGATCGCGGCAGGTAAACGCGGAGGCGGGGCCGACACCGGCACGGCAGTGCGGCCCACTCCGCCCGTACGAAGGGGGACCGTGCATCCGACGCTCGCCGGACAGCTGGCCGTCCTGGCCCGTGCCGCGGCGCCCTCGCCACCGCGGCATCCCACGCCGCACCCGCACCCGCACTCGCACCGAGGGCGAGCGCAGGGGAGCACCGCGGCGGAGCCCGCCGTGCTGGCCGACCGCCCGGACGGCACCGTCGTACGGCTCGGCGATGTCGTCGCCAAGGCCCACGCCTCGGACTCGGACCCCGGGGCTCTGGCCGTCCGGCTCCAGGCCGCGGCGCACCCGCGCCTCGCGAGCGTGCTGCTCGCCCCCCTGCCCGCCACCCCGCCCACTCCGCTTGCCCCGCCCGCGCCGCACCGGTCCGCCACGCCCCTCTCGTCCCCGCTGCCGGACGGCCGTGCCGCCAGCCTGTGGCCCTACGGCTCCCCGGTGGACCCCGAGGACCCGTCGGCCGCGCCCTGGGAGGAGGCGGGCACCCTTCTCGCGCGGCTGCACGCCGTGCCGCCCCTCGCCCTCTCCGCCGGTCTCACCGGACCGCTCCCGCTCATGCGCGGCCCCGTGAAGGCCGCCCGCGCCCTGGCCCGGATGCGGGCGACGGTGCCGCCGGGCCACCCGGCAGCGCGCGCCGTCGAGCGCGCCTGGGCCGGGCTCCCCGCCTGGTGCCGCGCGCAGGAGCCCGAGGGCGCGTCCCGGATCGCGGCCCCGCGCCACGCGGCCCCCTCGGACGGTTCCGCCGCGGCCGACGCCCCCCTGGCCCTGTGTCACGGCGATTTCCACCTCGGCCAGTTGGTGCGCCACCCCGCGCCCGACGGCCCCTGGAAGCTGATAGACGTCGACGACCTGGGCCTCGGCGACCCCGCCTGGGATCTCGCGCGCCCCGCCGCCTGGTACGCGGCGGGCGTGCTGCCGCCCGCCGAGTGGTACCGCTTCCTGGGCGCCTACCAGTCGACGAACGGCACCGCGGGTCGCGACCCCTGGCCCCGTCTCGACGCCCCGGCCCGCGCGTTGACGGCGCAGATAGCCGCCCTCGCCCTCACCAAGGCGTACGCGGCCCGCCGCCCCCTCGACGGGGACGAGGAGGCGTGCGTGGACGCCTGCGCCCGTATCGCCGCCGTCGCCGAACTGCCCTGAACCGGCGGGCCGTAGGGTGGTGGGCCAGCGACACGACCGAAGGCACCTGCGGCGAACGAACCGCGAGCCGTAGGGCCGATCGGCGAGGAGAGGTACAGATCATGCAGTGTCCGAAGTGCGGCGCGTTCATGCAGACGTACAACCGCAACGGAGTTCAGATAGAGCAGTGCGGCGGCTGCCGGGGGATCTTCCTGGACTACGGCGAGCTTGAGGCCCTGGCCCGGCTGGAGTCCCAGTGGTCGCAGCAGGCAGCGCCGCCGCCCCCGCCCGGCGGTGCGCCGATGCACGGCGGCCCGGCGCCGCAGGCGTACCCCGCGGGCCCGGCCTGGGGTGCCGCGCACCACGGCCAGCACGGGCAGCACGGCCACCACGGACCCCACGGTTACCGTCACAAGAAGAGCTTCGGCCACATGCTGTTCTCCTCCTGAGCCCTCGCGGGACAGCACAGGGAGAGCGCAAAACCGAGGGCCCCGCGCGCAGGGGGGGGGGGGGCCTCCGTGGGTGGTGTGCATAAAGGGTATTGGTATGTAAAAACAATACCAGGCCCCGATAAACACAAAAATAT